>NZ_JHUS01000047.1:0-27711 GCF_000691465.1 Geobacillus sp. CAMR5420 | reverse complement strand
GAAAAGTTCCATGGGCAACACGATCTGCCCTCCACCCGGGATTTTCACGGAAAAGGAATCATACAGAAAAAATGATCGGACCGATGAGTTATGACTGGATCGTCGATCATATGCAATCGATCCAGTAAGTTTGGCAAAAGGGGAAATGGTGAATGAGAGAAGAAAGACCAAAGCCGACAGAGGATTCAAAATATATTCAGCAACACTTAGCCAATGAACGGACGTTTCTCGCTTGGATTCGCACTTCGATCGCTGTGATCGGAATTGCTTTCTTGATGATCAACTTGCATGAAAAATCAACGGCGAGCGCCCTGTCGACATTTCTTGTCCAGCTCATCGGGGCATTGGCGGTGGTGATTTCCGTCTGCACGATTGTGTTTTCCACCATTAGTTATGTCATGAAGACAAAACAAATTAATGAACAAACGTTCCGGCCGTCACGCCCGTTAATTTGGTTTTTGGCGTCCTTGTTGTTGCTGATCACTGGATTGTTTGGCTATTATTTCTTCACTTTGCTTTGACAGCGGCACTTTCTCGCCATTTTTTCTTTTTTGTTGACAAAAGGAAAGCGATTCGATAACATAGGGATTGTAATACACATACACGTATGTGTATACAACGCATGTACGTGTATAAAACCGGGATAGGTATCAAACATAATAACAAAAAACATAAGGAGGTTATCTCGATGAAAGTAGCGATCATTGCGGCAAACGGCGGGTTGTTTGATGCGTACAAGGTGTTCAACATCGCGACAGCCGCTGCGGCGGCAGACGCAGAAGTCGGCGTGTTTTTCACGTTTGAAGGGTTGAATCTCATCCACAAAGAAGCGCACAAACAATTGCCGATTCCTGAAGGGAAAGAACATTTTCAACAAGGGTTCCAAAAAGCGAACGTTCCATCGATTGCAGAATTGCTTCAAATGGCGCAAGGGATGGGTGTGAAGCTGATCGCTTGCCAAATGACCATGGACGTCATGGGGTTGGACAAAGACCAATTCGTTGATGGCATTGAAGTGGCGGGGGCGGCGACGTTCCTGCAGTTCGCGAAAGACGCGGACATTACATTGGCCTTCTAATGAGGGAGAGGAGGAAGGAGAATATGGCGCAAGTCACCGTTTATACAACCACTACATGCCCATATTGTGTAATGGCGAAAAACTTTTTGCGCGCCCAAGGGATTCCATTCAAGGAAGTGAATGTCGAGCTCAATCCGGAAGCGGCGCGGAGACTGGTGGAAACGACCGGGCAAATGGGCGTGCCGCAAATCGAAATTAACGGCCGCTGGGTGCTCGGGTATGACCCGGAAACGATTATGGCGTTATGGAACGAAGCGAATCATCGCTGAAAATCACATGTGAATGATAGAGCGATGACGTAGGGGCTGGGTATGGTTGGCAAAAACGATTTCGGTCAAAGAAATCGCCAATCAAATCATGCGCGGTGAAGAGTTGTTTATTGTAGACGCCCGCAACCCTGAAGATTTTGCCGATTGGCGGATCGAAGGCAAAGGCGTTGAGGTCGTCAATATTCCGTATTTTGACGTGTTGGACGGTATCGAACCGTATTTGGACCGTTTGCCGAAAGACAAAAGCAAGACGATTTACGCCGTTTGCGCCAAAGGCGGCTCGTCGGAGTTTGTGGCAGAGCAGTTGGAAGCGGCGGGCTATACGGATGTTTATTCGATCGAAGGCGGTATGAAAACTTGCTCCGCAGCCGAATGCTTATAAGGAAATCCGGCAGACGAATATGGGGAAACTGCATCCGACAGAAGACGAACAACGGGAGATGGAAATCGGCCCAAACCGTTGCGTCGTTCGGTAGGGAAAAGAAGCCGGCGTTTTCCGATGCCGGCCCTTTTCATGTTTCAGACTCATAATGGGCGTGTCGACTGGTTGATGTGAGTCGTTTGGAAACCGATAAAAAGAATACAATAACGAATACAAGTTGTCGAATAGGAGGGGACAGGATGACAGGGCATCGTTTTCATTATGAACACGCTGATCGACTGCTCGACCCGAAGCGCAAAGAGTGGATCGACCCGCAACAGGCGATTTCGATGTTGTCCGTGAAACCGGATGACACGGTCGTTGATCTTGGCGCCGGGAATGGCTATTTTACGATTCCTCTCGCGCAGGCGACAAATGGAAAAGTATACGCGGTCGATGTGCAGCCGGAAATGATCCAGTTATTAAAAAAACGGGCGCAGCAGTTTGCGATAACCAACATTGAATATCAGGTGGCGGATGTCGCTTCAACCGCCTTGCTTTCTCATTCGATGGATAAAGGAATCATGGCGTTTGTCTTTCATGAAGTGGAACAAAAAGACGCTGTCGTCGACGAGATTCGCCGCGTGATGAAGCCGAATGGACGATTTCTTTTCATTGAATGGGAAGCGGTTGAAAGCGAAATGGGGCCGCCGCTTCATGAGCGGATTCCGTCGGATGAACTGCTTTCCTATGTGAAACAAAAGGCGAGTGATGTGGAATTGGTCCGTTTTCACCCGGCTGTCTATGGTCTGTTGATTCGCTGGAAATAGCCGATTGTTCAGGGAAATGATTCTTGTTGTCATTATACTGCACAGGGTATATAATGATCGTGCATAGGAGAAGCAGAGGGGGTGAACCGTTGACAGGCAGTAGTTTGTTATTCTTTCTTTTTCTTTTGAGCGTTGCGTTGTACCGACGCTACTATCCTGTGAAAAATATTCCGTGCCTTCCGGTAGGAGAGGTGCCGGACGGCTTGCTTCTTGTCGACTTGCGCGATTATAATGAAAGCAATGGCCCCATATTTGGCCAAGCGTTGCATATTCCGGTGGCGTATTTGAAACGGCATGTTCGGCATATCCCGCGAAAGCCGCTTCATATCATTGCCCAAGATGCCATCGAAAAAAACGTCGGCATCCGGCTGTTGCGCCGCTATGGCTATGAGGTGAAAAGCTATTCGATCGCCGCTTGCGACTGCCGAGAAAGGGGGCGAATGGACCAATGGAATACAATAAAGAAATCAAAAACCGCTTAAAACGGATTGAAGGACAAATTAAAGGCGTTCTTGGCATGATGGAACAAGGGAAGGACTGCAAGAGCGTCGTTTCTCAGCTTTCAGCGGCGCGCAATGCCATTGACCGCGCCATTGCCGTGATCGTCAGCACGAATTTAGAGCACTGTCTGCGTGAAAGCATGCAAAAAGGAGAGAACACAGACGACCTTGTCAAAGAAGCAGTTGAACTATTGGTAAAAAGCCGATAACCCGTTGGTCAACAGCAAGAGAAAAACGTGTTGACAACGTTCTTTTTCTTGTAGTAATATACCCATAGGGGTAATGGTAATAAAACATATGATGTCAAGGAGGTTATCACAATGAACGTAGCGAAAGTATTGGATGCCAAAGGACTTGCCTGCCCGATGCCGGTGGTGAGAGCCAAAAAGGCGATGGACGAATTGGAATCGGGACAAGTGCTGGAGGTGCAAACGACCGATAAAGGGGCGAAAAACGATTTGCCGGCATGGGCGAAAACAAGCGGGCATACGGTTATTGATATGAAAGAGGAAAACGGTGTGTTGACGTTCTGGATTCAAAAAGGATAATTTCCGGTCTTTCTTATACCTGTGTAGGTATATAGAAAGGAGGCGGCCAGATGACACAGCCGAAGAAAAAGACGACGATCATTTTGTTCAGCGGCGACTATGACAAGGCGATGGCGGCCTACATCATCGCCAACGGCGCCGCGGCATACGACCATGACGTGACGATTTTTCATACGTTCTGGGGGCTGAACGCCTTGCGGAAAGAGGCGCCGGTTCCGGTGCAAAAAGGATTTCTCGAAAAGATGTTTGCGAAGATGATGCCGCGCGGCGCGGACCGCATGGGGCTGTCGCGCATGAATTTTGCCGGCATCGGCCCAAAGTTGATCAAAAAGGTGATCAAGAAACATAACGCCATGCCGCTTCCGCAGTTGATCGAGATGGCGAAAGAGCAAGGTATAAAACTCGTCGCCTGCCAAATGACGGTCGATTTGCTTGGACTGAAGCCGGAAGAATTGATCGACGGCATTGAGTTTGCCGGCGTCGCCGCGTATTTGGCGGATGCGTCGGAAGGAAATGTGAACTTATTCATTTAAAATGAGGGAGTCGTTGGCCTGGGAAGGGCCTGTCGAATAAACAATCAAGGGGGGAATCAACCAATGATCAAAGTCGATATGACCGTAGATGCTAAAGGATTGTCCTGCCCGATGCCGATCGTCCGCACGAAAAAGGCGATCAACGAATTGGAGCCGGGCCAAGTGTTGGAAGTGCAGGCGACGGATAAGGGGTCCAAAGCCGATATCAAAGCATGGGCGGAAAGCACAGGGCATCAATATTTAGGAACAATTGAAGAAAATGGGATTTTGAAACATTATATCCGCAAGGCAACGGAAAATGAAGCACGCAAAGAAACGGCATTTCCTCATGTCGTATCGAATGAAGAATTGCAAGAAAAACTGGACGATCCTAATTCGTTTGTCTTGGATGTCCGCGAACCAGCGGAGTATGCGTTTGGCCATATTCCGGGCGCCGTTTCGATTCCGCTTGGAGAGCTCGATCGCCGGATGGAGGAACTTCCGAAAGACAAAACGATTTACGTCGTGTGCCGCACAGGGACACGGAGCGATTTGGCTGCGCAAAAGCTGGCCGAAAAAGGATTTGACCGTGTGCGCAACGTCATTCCAGGCATGTCGCAATGGAACGGGCCGCTTGATTCCGCTCAATCGTAATGAGCGGCCTTTTTTAACAATCAAATATACATTAGGGGGTATGTTAATATGGTGAAAGAAATGACCGTGCAACAAATGACGGAAAAGGTGTTCAACAAAGAATCGCTGTTCATCTTGGACGTCCGCAACGAAAGCGATTTTCGCGATTGGAAAATCGAAGGGAAAAACTTTGACTATTTGAACGTGCCGTATTTTGAATTGATTGATGGGGTTGACTCGATTGTCGACCGTCTTCCGAAAGACAAAGACATCGTCGTCGTGTGCGCGAAGGGCGGATCGGCG
Organism: Geobacillus sp. CAMR5420; assembly: GCF_000691465.1. NCBI lineage: Bacteria > Bacillati > Bacillota > Bacilli > Caryophanales > Anoxybacillaceae > Geobacillus > Geobacillus sp. CAMR5420. The sequence continues at coordinate 22,677 of NZ_JHUS01000047.1, read as the reverse complement.
GCGTTTGTCGCCGAACAGCTGACGGAAGCCGGGTTTGACAACGTTTATACGCTCGCTGGCGGGATGCAAGCGTGGAGCGAGCATCTCCATCAAGCCAAAGTATACGAAGATGATCAATTGAAAATTTACCAATTCATCCGCGTCGGCAAAGGATGCCTGTCGTATATGGTCATCTCGGGAAGCGAAGCGCTTGTCGTCGATCCGCTGCGGTTTATCGATGTGTACGAACAAGCAGCCCAACAAGAAGGGGTGAAGATCACGCATATCGTGGACTCGCACTTGCATGCCGACCATCTTTCCGGCGGCAAGGCGCTGGCCGAACGAACGGGGGCAACGTACTACTTGATGAAAAGCGAGGGAGCGGTGTTTGATTTCGAGCCGCTAGAGCAGCATGACACGATCGACTTTGCCAACGTTCATTTGGAAGTGTTGGCCGTGAAAACGCCAGGCCATACGCCAGGCAGCGTCTCGTTCTTTGTCAACGGCAAATGGCTGTTCTCGGGTGACACGATTTTTGTCGGCGGTCTCGGGCGGCCGGACCTTGGCGGCAAAGTGGCGGAATGGGCGGAAGACTTGTATCACACCGTATATGAAAAAGTGGCGGCCATGGCGGATGATGTGATCGTCTTGCCGGCGCACTACGCGAACTTGGATGAAGAAATCAACGCGGAGGGGTATGTCGGCGATACGTTGGGCCGCATCCGCGCCCGCAATGAGATGATGCAAAACAAACCGAAAGACGAATTTATCGATCTTGTCATCCAAAGCGCCAAGACGGAAACCCCGCCGAACTTTGAAGACATTGTCGCCATCAACCGCGGGCTCAAAACCGTGGATATCGAAACAGAGCGGGAGCTTGAGATCGGCCCGAACCGCTGTGCATTGCATCATACCCATGCTTAAAGTGATACAAATTGGTAAGGGACGGGGAGCGCCCCGTCCTTTTTGAAAACAAAAGGGAGGGATGGCCGATGGATGTTTCGCTCGCGTTTCTCATTGTCATCTTTTTAATCGGCTTTGTCGGTTCATTTATTTCTGGGATGGTTGGGATCGGCGGGTCGATTATTAAATATCCAATGCTTTTGTATCTTCCGCCGTTGTTTGGGCTGGCGGCGTTCAGCGCTCATGAAGTGTCGGGAATCAGCGCGGTGCAAGTGTTTTTCGCCACGATCGGCGGCGTGTGGGCGTATCGAAAAAGCGGCTATTTGAACAAATCGCTCATTCTCTATATGGGCGTGAGCATTCTTGTCGGCAGTTTTGTCGGCGGCTATGGCTCGAAGCTGATGAGCGAGGGAACGATTAACGTCGTTTACGGCATCTTGGCGGCATTGGCGGCGGTCATGATGTTTGTGCCGAAAAAAGGGATCGATGACATTCCGCTTGACCAAGTGACGTTCAACAAAGGGGTGGCGGCCGCCTTGGCGTTCCTCATCGGCGTCGGGTCCGGTATCGTCGGGGCGGCGGGGGCGTTTTTGCTTGTGCCAGTCATGCTCGTTGTCCTGAAAATCCCGACGCGAATGACGATCGCCACGTCTTTGGCCATTACGTTCATTTCCTCCATTGGCTCTACGTTCGGGAAAATCGCCACCGGCCAAGTCGATTACATCCCGGCGCTCATCATGGTCGTCGCGAGCTTGCTTGCCTCTCCGCTAGGAGCGAAAGCGGGGCAAAAACTAAACACGAAAGTGCTGCAAGTCATCCTTGCCGTGTTGATTTTGGCGACGGCGGTGAAAATTTGGGTGGATATTTTATGAGTGGATCGATGGAAAGACGATGAACGAGGGGAAACCGATATGTGTGAAGGCGAAAACGGATCATGTTTCGCCTTTTGTTTTCTACAGATCGATTTGGACATGATAAACAGTGAGAAAATCTTCACGAAGGGAAGAAGGAGCAATGTTCCATTACACGGTTGACGTGCCAACAGGCATGGACGAAACGATCGAGCGTTTGGAAGAGAACTTGAAACAAGAAGGGTTTGGCGTGCTCTGGCGGTTCAGCGTGACCGAGAAGCTGCAAGAAAAGGGGCTTGATTTTTCCACGCCGATGGTCATTTTCGAAGTGTGCAACCCGCAAGAAGCGGCGCGGGTGTTAAATGAAAACTTGTTGGTCGGTTACTTTTTGCCGTGTAAACTCGTTGTCTATCAAGAGAACGGCACAACGAAAATCGGCATGCCGAAGCCGACAATGCTTGTTGGCATGGTGAACGAGCCGGCGTTGAAGGAAATCGCGGAAGATATTGAGAAAAGGTTGGTCGCTTGCATTGACCAATGCCGTCAGTGAAAAGGAAAAAGGTGTCCCACATGACGGGGCACCTTTTGGTTGTGCGCACATACACGGAAACGCGGGTTTGCCGAAAGAAAAGCGCTCTTTTCCCCTCTTCGCCGCTATTTGATCCACATAGGAGGCGGACGGCCGCAAAGCCCATCCTTTCTACAAATTCCCTTGCCCCGCTGCTTTTTTTGTTTTTGCCCGTTTTTTGGCTGAGGGCGGCTGTTTCTCTGTTTCCAGCTCGCGAGGCACAATCCGGTCGGGGTTGAGCCCATTGCCGAGCGTGCCGTACACATGGCCTTGCTTCGGCTCGATGAGCTCGTTGTGCTCGTAGTAGACGCGCGGCGTTTTCCAAAGGGCGGCCAACGCTTTTCCCATCGGCATTTCGTGGTAGCGGTCGGGCCACATTTGTTTGATGTGTTTTTTCACGAGCGGGTAGTACTTCGAGCTCATCGCAGGAAAGAGATGATGTTCAGTATGGTGCGAAAAGTGGAAGTGGAGGATATCCACCCACTTTGGCACGGTGACCGACAAACTGTTCGCCAACGGATCGTTGACCGGCACTAACGGATTGAGACGGTGGTTGGTTGAGATATAGCTCATGACGATCGTGTTGGCGACAAGCAGCGGAAGCAAAAAGGCGAACAGCCATTTTTCCCAGCCGACAAGCCATAACAGCCCGAGCCATGTCGTCCAAGGCAAGAAAAATTGAAACAGGACAACCGCGCGGTTCTTCCGGCGAAAGTCTTTGAAAAAGTAAAACAGCATCCGGATCGAGTGAAGGGTAAACATCACGGACAACGAGCTAAAGGCGAAAAAAGCGCGAATCGGAAACGGGATGCGGTATACCCAAGAGAGCAGGCGGCTTTTCGCTAATTTCTCCATGCTTGGCCACGCGTCCGGGTCTTTTTCTTCATGCTGGGTATGCACATGGTGGCTGGCGTTATGCCATTTTCTCCACAACTTCGGGCCGGTGCAAAGCGGCCAAAAGGCGATTGCGCCGAGAAGATCGCGCAGCCATGGTGTACGGACGACGGTGCCGTGCAAAATTTCATGTCCTAAAAATCCTAACGCAGCAAAACTGAAACCAAGCACAACCGAGATGAGGAGGTTCCATACAGGATGGAGGTGGAAAAGGGACACAGCGAGGATGCCGGCGATGACGAGCCCTACATAAGCCAGACCTCCAAACAAGCGGGACTTCACGGGTTGAAACGCTTTTTTCGGCAAATGCGGGGCCATTTTCGCCGCGTACCAGCCGAACGGGTGAAAATCATTCATTCAGTGATCTCCTTTCAAACTACTCTCCGTTTGACAAGCAGCGGCGAGGCCATTCACACACTCTTGGTCGCAACGAAGACCTTATTTCATAAAGTGATTCCAAAAGCTGTCCTCTATGCCGAAATGATGTGGAGGGGCGAGAAAAGCTCTTGGTCACTATAAGAATTATTGTAACATCTTTTGGATCGTCCTGTCTATAGGCTTGATGGAAAAATACCAAATTTGGGCATGATGGCAATGCTTCCAGAAGAACAGGCTAGACGCTTGAGCAGGCGGCTGGCTAAAACATCATGATCAATGTCCCGATGGTAATGAGCAGCACCCCGATCACCACTTTCGCGGACAGCGGTTCGCCGAGAAACATCGCCGCAAACAAGATCGTCAGCACCAAGCTCGACTTGTCAATGGCGGTGACGCGCGAGACATCGCCGAGCTGGATCGCCCGGTAAAAGCAAAGCCACGACAATCCGGTTGCTGCTCCCGAAAGGCAGAGAAACACCCAGCTTTTCGTTGAGAGGGTTTTGACGCCTTGATGGGCTCCTGTCATCCAGACGATCAGCCATGCGAGCGCGAGCACGACAATGGTGCGAATGGCGGTCGCTAGATGGGAGTTCACGTTCTCAATGCCGATTTTCGCCAGCACCGATGTCAGCGCCGCAAACACCGCCGCCAGCAAAGCATACACGATCCACATGCACACCCCTTCGCTTTCATTGAGAATTTTTTCATCTATTATACTACGAAAAGAGGGAAGATTTCATCATGTTTCCGTTGATCTGTTATAATAGAGGACAAGACAAGCCAATGAGAAAGGAAGAAGAAGAGAATGATTTATCAACTCAAAGTGCAATTGAAGCATACGCGCCCTCCCATTTGGCGTCGGTTGCTTGTGCCGGGGGAGATGACGTTCGCCGAGCTGCATCGCGTGTTGCAAGCCGCATTCGGCTGGATGGACCAACATTTGCATACGTTTTACATGACAAAGGTCGGCGGAACGGCGCGGCTGGGCATTGAAATCGGCAACGAAGCGGCTGGATGGGACGGCGCCGATTACGATGAGCGGGAGGAAAGGATTGGGCAATGGTTTGTCGAAGAAGGCGACCGCGCCCAATACGTGTATGATTTTGGAGATATGTGGGAGCATGACATCGTTTTGGAAAAGATCGTCGATCCAGTTCCCGACGCGTTGTATCCGTGCTGTATCAAGGCCGTGCGAGTGGGTTTGAAAGAGGACAGCTGGGGAGAAGTGCAAGCCATAGAGGAAGAGATGAGCACAGCGGAGCTGACGGCGAACGTGAATGTGGCGCTCGCCCCGTTTCAACGAAAAGTGGTGAAGGAAGAAGGTGAGGCGAAAAAAACGAAACGAGCCGCAAGCAAAGGCAGAGTCGAAGAAGTGGAACAGGATGTATGGAAAACGCTGTTCGATCAAGCGCTCGCCTACAGGGACTTGGCCCCGTGGACATGGATGGACGATGATCAAATTTTTGCCGTGGTGACTCCTGATGGGGAATCGTTGTATTGTACGGTGATCGGGGCGCTTGGCCAGGAGTACGGCCTTGTCATTTACATCGGTGAGGAAGGGTATGCATGCTTGCAAGATATTTTATCTGGAACGTTGCATCCAAAAGACGCTGTGTTTAAAGAGCGCGCATTGCTCGTGTCGTTCGCGCCCCGAAACGACTTGGAAAGAGACGATAAAGCGATGTTGCGGAAGTATCACATTCCTGTGAGTGGAAAACAGCTGTTGCCGATGTTCCGCAGTTTTGCCCCTGGATATTATCCATGGTTTCTTTCGGAACAGGAAGCGGCATGGGCGGCTATGGCATTGGAACAAGCGGTCGTTGTCGCCGAGCGGCTGCGCGATGGCGAGCTGTCCCTAGCTTTGTCCGCTCGCGGCAACCGATTGTTTGCCCGGATTGCCGAACGGAGAGAAGACGGGCTTCATTGGCGCGACGGCTGGGTGTCGCGCCCGAAGGCGAAGAAAAAGGAAACACCGGTGCTTGAAATCGGAACGGACGAGTTGGAAAAGGTCAAGGCGCTCGATCGCGCCCCGCTGTTTGCGGAGTTTTCGATCGCTTATGTGAACAAGCCGATTCAGGAGCGACGCTGGGAGCGCCCGTATTTTCCGCTGCTGGCGCTGGCTGCCGATGCAGCGAGCGGAGTCATTTTGCATCACCAAGTGTTTCGCGGCCAGCTGGAGGCGAAGACGCTGCAACAAAGTTTTCTTGAATTTGCTCGCGCGCTCGGGCGTGTACCGAGCCATGTGCGCGTCACGAAGGAACACGGTCCGCTGCTGGCCCCGCTTTTGCGCGAGTTGGGTGTGAATATGAGCACAGGTCCAACCCCTCGTTCCGATGAAGTGAGGGAATTGTTTGAACAGTTTGCGATCTAAAGGTCTAGTGATTTAGTAGAAAACACTGTTAGTTCCGGTTGTTTCTTAATTAGAAAACCTTGCGAAATCAGTCTTCTTTTTTGGTGAAATGCCGCTGATTTGCGCGTGGCAACTGTTTTTCACCGGAATTCTAAGAAGAAGCCGATCGTGATGCCGAACAGGAGATGATGGGGGCAGGCGCTGGGGTACGGAGTGAAAAGCGCAGGAATTTCCGGCTTTCCACTAGCCCGCTGCTTCTGCCAGGATTCCGTTTTTCTAAGAGCGCTTTGCACGACGCAGAAAGAGGGATGAACATGTTGATTGCACTCGATATGGACGGAACGCTATTAAACGGGGAAGGAAAAATCAGTGAACGAAACCGGGCGGCCATCACCGCGGCGCAGGCGCAAGGCCACATCGTCGCTGTCGTGACAGGGAGAGCGCGCAAAGACGCGCTCGCCCCGCTTCGCGAGGCGGGCATTATCTGCCCGATCGCAAGCTTAAACGGCGCGGTCGTTTCGCTCGAAGACGGCACGGTCATCAGCGAGGCGCCGCTCGAGCGGGAAATCGTTCGTCCGGCGCTTGAGTGGGTGCGCGAACAGTCCGATTTGTATTGCGAGACGTACACGGGCGATGCGGTCTATGTCGGCCTGCACAACCGCGCCCAATGGGAGGCGCTCGCTTCCGGGATGGCCGATGCGGCGCCAGAGGTGAAGTGGCTCGTGAACAAGCAGTTCCAGCAGGCGCGGGTGATGTATGTCGATGACATCCGCACGGTGTGGGACGACCCGCAGACGGTGATGTATAAGCTGCTGATTTTCGCCCTCGACCGCGAGCGGCTGCGTGATGCAGCGTCGCGATTCGCCGCGCTCCGTAGCGTCACGGTCACCTCGTCGCACCCGCACAATATTGAGATGAACAACGAACGGGCGACAAAAGGCGAGGCGCTCAAACAGCTCGCCGCCCATTACGGCATCGATGTGCGCGACACGGTCGCCTTTGGCGACAGCCATAACGATTTGTCGATGTTTAAGGTCGCAGGCTATCGCGTGGCGATGGACAATGCCGAGCCGGAGCTGAAAGCCATCTGCGACATGGTGACGTCCTCCCACGAAGAAGATGGGGTGGCGGCGGGGCTTGAGCGGCTGCTTGCGAAACGGGTGTAGCGGCACCCGTTTTTTTCGATTGGACGTTCACCACATCGCTTTGGATGTAGAGAGGCTCAGGTTTCCGGTGCTTGCCCCGTCTGCTGAAACGTGAATATGTGCTGTCGGAGAGGGGAATCGTTTTCGCCGCTTATGGACAACAGTCGCATCATCATCTCAACGTATGGCAACGAAAGGGGAGAACAATGACGCACGATCGCATTCAAGACTGGATTGGAATGTGGCGGGTGCCGGTGTATACAGCGGCGGTGGCGCTGTATATGGTGGCCCAGTTTGTCGAGACGGCCCCCGTTCACTATGCTATGGGAGCTGCAGCGCTGTCAGCGTTTATTGTGTCCGCGTTTTTCGCCCGCGGGGTGTACCAGGTGTCGGGAGCTCTGTTTTTTGCATTTGGTGTTGGATTGTTTTTGTTCTATGGCGATGCATGGCCGACGTTTGTCTTGCATTTTGAACGGGTGTTGGGGCTGTTGGCGCTGTTTTTTGTGCTTCCGTTCATGAATACGCTTATTCGCGTCGGGCGGTATGATCAGAGTTTGAGCGAATGGCTGAAGCGGAACGTCGGGGGCGTTTCGTCGCTGTACCGCCGCAGTTTCAGCGTTTGTCATTTGCTTGGGTTGTTTTTGAACATTGCCACGATTCCGCTTCTTGTCAAATCGTTGCGCACCGCGCTGCGAAATGTAGGAGGACGGAAGGCCGAGTCGTTTTATGTTCGGAATTTGCTGCGGGCGTATGCGCTTTGTTTGACGTGGAGCCCGATGGAAGTGATGATCAGCACGACGATTGATTTCACCGGTGTGCACTATTATGAAGTGGCGCTGTTTTTGCTGCTTCTGGCTTTTACGATGGCGATGATCGACTGGGGAACGGCCGCTGTTTCGTACCGATCCATCCCATTGGACAACGGCGAGGAAGCGGGGCGGGAATCAGCGGTTTCGATCGGGAAAAAGGCCGCCCAGCTGCTAGTGGTGCTCGTCGTGTTTACGGTGCTCGTGTCGCTCGTTCAGCGTTGGCTTGGCAAAGGATTTTTGTTTTCGATCGTCTTATTGCTTGTCCCGTTTTGTTTCGGATGGGCGCTGCTTGTGCGCCGGGTGAAGCGGTATGCGGTGATGGCGCTCTGCCATTGGAAAGAGCGGACAGAGGGATTGGGAAACTACTTTTTCATGTTTTTAGGAGCCGGGTTGTTTGTCGAGATGCTGGCCCGGTCTCCGCTGCTCGCTGGGCTTGGAGGCTGGTTTCGCGTCGGGGCGGAACATTCCGTCTGGCTGTATGGAATGATTGCCGTTTATTTTTTCGCGACGTCGTTTGTTGGGTTTCATCCGTTGGTCAGCTTGACGCTGCTCATGCCGCTGCTTGAGCCGGTGCGGCTGCTTGTTCCGGCGGTGCCGTTGTCGATTGTGCTCGTTTGTTGCAGTTTGGCGACGGTCATGTACAGCCCGTACAATATTTCTGTTTCTTTGCTGGCGGAGGAGCTGGGGGACAATCCGTATCGGATCGGCAGGAGGAATGTTCCGTTTGCGCTCGGTTATATGGCCGTAGGAATCGGCATTGCGCTGTTGGCGGAGCGGCTGTTTTTCGGCTGATATCTATGGCGTTGTGGGGTCGTTTCCTTCTTTTTTTTCAAAGAAAGAAGATTTTTAGGTTGACAGCGTTTTCAGCGGAACGATATAATGAGATCGAATCGATTGAATTGTTTGTCATTTCTTTTTTTAGATCGATCTAATAAATAGGCGTGCCTAGTTGGTGCGCTCGGGATCGTCTGCTTAAAAATGGAAACAAAGAAGATTTGTTCTGGAGGTTTTTAGATCGATCTAATCTTCATTCTTTTGTTTTAGATCGATCTACTAAAATTCCATTCTTTTAGATCGATCTACAAAGAGCGGCAAAGGGGGATCGACTCGGATGAAGCAGCGAAGTGCGCTCGATATGTACGCCGATGGAGGGGCGTGGTGGGAGACGTCGATCAGCGACGTCCGCAAAAATGAAATTCTCATTCGCGGCTATCCGATTGAGGAATTAATCGGCAATGTGTCGTACACGCAAATGTTGTACCTCTTATTATGCGGGGAGATATTGAGCGAGAAAAAGGCGAAGTTATGGGAAAGCGTCCTTGTCGCCGGGGCGGATCACGGCCCGCGCGCCCCGTCGATTGCGGCGGCCCGCATGGCGGCGACATGCGGCATTTCGTTCAACTCGTGTGTGGCGACGGGCATCAACGTGCTTGGTGATGTGCACGGGGGAGCGGTGGAGAAGGCGATGGCGCTGTTTTACGAGACAAATGAGCAAATCGAAATCCGCGGCGGGGAAGGTGCGATGGCCGATGTGATCGGCGAGCGGTTTGAACAGTTTCGCCGTGAAGGGCGGAAGCTGCCGGGATTTGGCCATCAGCTTCATGATGACGACCCGCGCGTCAGACGGCTGTATGCATTGGCGGGCGAACTCGTGGAAGAAGGGGAGATCAGCGGGCGGTATTTAGCGATCGCCGAAGCGTATCGTTCCCATTTGGAGAAGACGAAAGGGAAGCGGATGACGATGAACATCGACGGGGTGGCGGCGGCGATCCAGTGCGAGCTCGGCGTGCCGGCGGCGGCGGCGAAAGGTGTGTTCGCTCTGTCGCGCGGGATGGGCATTGTCGCCCATGCGTTTGAAGAGTGGCAAAACGGCGTGCTGATCAAAGGACCGTGCCCGAACCGCGATGATTTAGTCCGCTATACCGGACCAGCCAAACGTCATTTGGAAAAGTAGGTGATCAAGATGAGAAAAGCACAGCTGTATATTAACGGGACATGGATCGAAGAACCGCGTGCGGCGGAGCCGGTGAAAAACCCGTATACCGGGGAAGTGATCGGCGAACAGCAGCTGGCGACGCCGGAAGATGTGGACAGGGCGCTTGCCTGTGCGTTTGAAGCAAAAAAAGAGATCGCGAGAATTCCGTCCTATGAGCGGGCGCGCATCTTAAAAAGGGCGTCGATGCTGCTGGAGGAGCGGAAAGAAACGTTTGCCCGCTGGATTTCGGAAGAGCTTGGAAAGCCGCTGAAAAACACGTTGGATGAAGTGTCCCGCTCCATTGAAACGCTTGAGCAGTCAGCTGAAGAAGCGAAGCGTCTGTTTGGGGAAACGATCCCGGGCGACGCCTCGGCGCGCGGGACGAAAGCGGTGGCAGTGACGTTTCGCGTGCCGGTCGGCGTCGTGGCGGCGATTACGCCGTTCAACGCTCCGCTCAATTTGATTTGCCATAAAGTCGGACCCGCGTTTGCGGCGGGCAACGCCGTTGTGTTGAAACCGGCGCCGCAGACGCCGCTCATTGCGGCAGAGCTGTTGAAGCTGCTGCTGGAGGCCGGTCTTCCGCCGCGCGCCATCAACATGGTGCTTGGCGGCGCCGAGGTCGGGCAGCAAATCGTCAAAGACGACCGCGTCAACGTCATTTCATTTACTGGCGGCGTCGTGGCGAGCCGCAACATTTGCGCGTTGGCCGGCATGAAAAAAGTGCTGCTGGAGCTTGGCGGCAATGCGGCGACGATCGTCCATGAAGACGCCGATTTGAAACGGGCGGCCGCCCTGTGCGCGAAAACCGGCTACAGCAACTCCGGGCAAAGCTGCATTTCCGTTCAGCGCATTTACGTGCATGAGTCGGTCGTTGGACCGTTCACCGAGTTGCTCAAACAGGAAGTGGAAGCGTTGAAAGTCGGCGACCCGCTCTTGCCCGATACGGATGTCGGCTGCATGGTCGATGAGCGGGCGGCGGATCGGGTGATGAGTTGGATTGATGAAGCCATCGCATCCGGCGCGACGCTGGTGTGCGGCGGAAAACGGCGCGGGGCGACGGTGGAGCCGACGGTGCTCTTCAACCCGCCGAAGCGAAGCAAAGTCGTTTGTGAAGAAGTGTTCGGCCCGGTCGTCAGCGTCATCCCGTACCGGACGATTGACGAAGCGATCGCCGAGACGAACGATTCCGCCTTTGGCCTGCAAGCCGGGCTGTTTACGAACCGGATGGACATCGTCTATCAAGTGGCGGAGGCGCTTGAGGTCGGTGGAGTTGTCATTAACGGCACCTCGAATTTCCGGTTGGATCATTGGCCGTACGGCGGTGTGAAAAACAGCGGCATCGGCCGTGAAGGTCCGCGGTATGCGATTGAGGAAATGACGGAAATGAAGATGATTGTATGGCAGTTTCCACAGTGATGATAGGTGGTGGCAACATGTTAGCGCTTTATGTGGCAAAGCCAAATGAATTAGAACTGCGGCGCCTCGAGACCGTCCGTTCTCCTCAAGGGGATGAGGTGAAGATCAAGCTCATCTATGGCGGAATTTGTGGGTCGGATCTTGGGGTGTTGAAAGGAAAACTTCCGCACGCGAACTATCCCGTTCGCGCTGGGCATGAGCTCGTCGGCGTCATCATTGAGAAGGGCGAACAAGCCGCCTACGACATCGGGACGCGGGTCGTTGTGCTGCCGAACACGTATTGCGGCGCGTGCGACTTGTGCCAAAAAGGGTTGACGAACATCTGCCGCCATAAACAATCGCTTGGCATCAACACGGACGGCGGGTTTTCGCAGGAATTCGTCATCTCATCCAAGTACGTGCTTCCTGTTCCGGATGATCTCTCGGATGAAAAGGCGGTGCTCGTCGAACCGTTCGCCGTTGTCGTGCATGCCTTGAGCAAAGCGCGGATCGAACCCACCATGCGCGTAGCGGTGATCGGATGTGGCAATGAAGGGATGATGGCGGCCGTCCTCGCCCGCCATTTCGGAGCGGATGTGACGGCGGTCGATGTGAATCCGTTGAAGCTTGAGACGGTGAAAGCGATGGCCGACATCCGTACGCTTGCGCCCGCTGCACTTTCGGGGGAAACGTTCGATGTCGTGATCGAGGCGGCGGGAACGCGTGAGGCAGTGGAGCAGGCGGTCGAGCTTGTCGCCCCAGGTGGTCACCTTGTGTTGATCGGTTTCGCGAATGAAGCGACGTTTCCGGTCGTGCGCCTCGTTCGCAATGAAGTGACTGTGCATGGCTCGATCATCTATCGCTTCCCGGATGACTATTTGCAAGCGATTCATTATTTGCGGACGATGCCGCATCCGATCGAACGGGTCATTTCCCGCATTTTCCCCGTCTGCGACTATGAGCAGGCGTATGAGTTGGCGTCATCCGGCAATGCCGGCAAAGTCGTCTTAAGCTTTCGAGAGGGGGAAGAACAATGAAAAAACAAGTGGCTGAACAACTCGTGCGGTATTTAGAAGACCGTGGCGTCACACATATTTTTGGGCTTTGCGGCCATACGAACATCGCCGTGTTGGCAGCGCTCGAGCATAGCTCGATCAAGTTCGTCAACGTCCGCCACGAACAAATTGCCGCCCATATGGCTGACGGCTATGCGCGGGCGAAAAAGGAAACGGCTGTCGTTCTCTGCCACGTTGGCCCGGGGCTGACGAATGCGGCGACAGGCGTCGCCAATGCGGCGCTTGATTCCATTCCAATGGTCGTCATCGCCGGCGATGTGCCGAGCCACTATTATGGAAAGCATCCGCACCAGGAGATCAACTTGCACGCCGATGCGTCGCAGTATGAAATTTATCGTCCGTTTGTGAAGCGGGCATGGCGAGTTGATCGGCCGGACTTGTTCCCAGAGATTTTAGAAAAAGCATTCCAGCTGGCGGAGAGCGGCCGCCCGGGGCCGGTGCTTGTCTCTGTGCCGATGGACATTTTCTCCAAAGAAGTGGATGTAGCGCTGTTTGAAAAGCAAAAGCGGCATACGAAAACGTTGCACAAACCGTCGATTGACGATGAAACGGCGAAACGGATCATTGAGAAGCTGATGCAGGCGGAACGTCCGCTTGTATACGTCGGCGGCGGGATTATGCTGGCGGATGCGGCGGAAGAATTGAAAACGTTTGTCGAACATTTCGATCTCCCCGTTGCGCACACGCTGATGGGCAAAGGGGCGCTGCCGGATGACCATCCGCTGACGCTGGGCATGAGCGGGTTTTGGGGGACGAAATTCGTCAATGACATGTGCCGCAACGCGGATGTTATTTTGGCGTTGGGAACGAGATTTTCCGAAGCCGATTGCAGTTCATGGGAATCGGAGTATACGTTCAACATTCCGGAAACGAAGCTCATTCATATTGATATCGATCCGAATGAAATCGGGCGCAACTACCCGACGGAGCTCGGCATCGTCGCTGATGTCAAGCAGGCGCTTACGGTTCTAAACCGTGTGGCGAGACAAACCGTGCCGCAGGGGCGGACGGATGAGGCGCTGAAAGAACGGATCGCTAACTATAAGGAGGAATTCCGGCGGCAAAACGCGCCGCACATTCAAGACGACAGCTATCCGATGCGTCCGGAACGCATTTTGCATGAGGTGCGGGAAGTGCTGCCGAAAGATGCGATCATCACGACCGATGTCGGCTGGAACAAAAACGGGGTCGGCCAACAGTTCCCAGCGTACGGTGCAGGAACGATTTTGACGCCAGGCGGTTATGCGACGATGGGCTTTGGCGCTCCGGCCGCGCTCGGGGCGAAAATTGCCTGCCCGGACCGCGTCGTCGTGTCTCTCGTTGGAGATGGCGGATTTGGCCAAAACCCAGCGGTGTTGGCGACCGCCGCCGAGGAAAATATCGCCGTTGTTTGGATCATTATGAACAACTACGCCTTTGGCACGATCGCCGGGCTCGAGAAGGCGCATTTCGGCACGACGCACGGGACGGTGTTCCAAAAGGACGGCCAGCCATACTCGCCGGATTATGCGGCCATTGCCCGGGCATACGGCGTTGAAGGAGTGAAAATCCGCTCGGCGGAGGAGTTTAAACCAGCGCTCGAGCGAGCCATCCAAGCGAACAAACCGTTTGTCATCGATGTGGAAATGATCAACGTCCCGACGCCGACGTCCGGACACTGGAATATTATGGACATCTATTCCCCGGGCAAACGCGTCCACCATGTGGCCGTAGAGCGGTAAGGAGAAACCTTCAAGATCGGGGGGACGGATATGGCGAGAACGTTTTCCTTGGCCCATTTGACGGTACTCGGCTGCCCGCCGCCGGAGATGGCGCATATCGCTGCCCGGGCAGGGTATGATTACGTCAGCTTTCGGATCATCTACATGGGGCTTCCGGGCGAGCCGAACTATGCGTTGGCGGAAAATCCGCAGCTGTTGCGCGAGACGAAGGCGGCGCTGCGGGACACCGGCGTCAAGCTGCTCGACATCGAACTGGCCCGCATTGATGCTGATATTGACCCGAAACGATACGAATCGGCCTTGGAAGTGGCGGCTGAGCTCGGCGGCCGCCACGTCTTAAGCAGCATTTGGACGACCGACCGCAGCGCTTACATCGAGCGGTTTGCCGAGCTGTGTGAACTGGCGAAGCCATATGGGCTGACCGTTGATTTGGAATACGTGCCGATTGCGGCAGTGACGAATTTGGCCGGAGTCATCGATGTGTTAAAGACGGTAAAGAAAGACAATGCTGGCGTTATGATTGATTTGCACCATTTCCACCGCGCCGGCGATTCGCCGGAAGCGTTGGAGGCCGTGCCGCGGGAATGGTTTCATTTTCTCCATCTTTGCGACGCGCCGGGCGAAATTCCGGCGTCAAAAGAAGAGATGACGAGAATTCTCCGCGAAGAGCGGCTGTATGTCGGCGAAGGCGGGATCGACATTGCCGGCATTGTCCGCCGCATTCCAGAAGTTCCTTGCTCGATTGAGCTGCCGAACATCAAGCGTGTCAAGGAGCTCGGCTACGAAGAACATGCGCGCCGCTGCCTGCAGTCGGCGAAAGACTATTTTGCCCGTCATATTGCAACGCAAAGCGATCGATCGGCGTGACTAGTCAACAGAGAAATATGGCAGCGCTTCCGATACGGGAGGCTGCCTTATGGACATTCTTAATTATCAGAAAGTTTTATATATTAATTCCATTGTTAGAAATAAATGGTTTGTTCATTTGGTTGTTTCCCGCATGGCTGGCTGCGGCCGAGAGAAACAGGATGGTCTGCGGCAAAACGGGAATGCGGGTTCAACATACAACGATGCCAGCCCGATCCGTTCGGCTGCATCAACCATTGCACTATGGAGGAAAGAAGGGGGAAAACGGAATGAAAAAGATGTTGGTGTTGTTGTTGGCCTGCCTGTTCGTAATTGCGGGGTGCTCATCGAAATCTGAACCGCAAGGGGGCGGAGCGGCGAAGAAGGTCGAACCGAAAGTGATGAAAATGGCCGTTGCGACATCGAAGGATCGTTCGCTGACGAAAGGATTGTACAAATTCGCGGAAATCGTGGAAAAAGAAACAAACGGCTCGATCAAAGTGGAAGTGTATCCGGATGGACAGCTCGGGGGAGACGTAGCCGTGTTTGAAGCGCTGAAGATGGGTACGATTCAAGGATCGACGATGTCGACCGGTCCGATCGCTTCATTCGCTCCGCGCATCGGGGTGCTAGACTTGCCATTTTTATTCAAAGACCGGGAAACCGCTTACAAAGTGCTGGATGGGAAAATCGGCCAAGACTTGCTCAACGATTTGCCGTCTGTCGGCGTGATCGGCTTGAACTATTGGGAAAACGGCTCCCGCCATTTGACGAACAATAAGCGGGAAGTCAAGAGCGTCGACGACATTAAAGGGTTGAAAATTCGGACGTTGGAAAATGACCTTCATATTGATTTGTGGAAAGAGTTGGGCGCCACACCGGTGCCGATGGCATTTACGGAGCTGTTTACCGCTTTGGAGCAGCACGTGGTCGACGGCCAAGAAAACCCGGTCGGGAATGTGGCGATCAATAAGTTTTACGAAGTGCAAAAATATTTGACGAAAACCGGCCACGTCTACAACGCAAGTCCGTTGCTCATCAGCAAAAAGTTTTGGGACACGTTGACGGACAAGGAAAAAGACATCATCAAAAAAGCCGCGGAAGAAGCGAGAGACTATCAGCGCAAGCTCAACCAAGAAGAAGATGAGAAAATGTTCGACTATTTGAAACAGCAAGGCATGGTCATTACCGAACTCTCTCCGGAGGAGAGGCAAAAATTTGTCGAAAAAGTGCAGCCCATCTATCAAAAATACGCGCCGAAATTCGGCCAAGATCTCGTGAACGAATTGGTTAACGCAGGAAAATAACCGAATGGCAAAGCCGGCTCTTAAGGGGAGTCCACCCCTTAAGAGTTCTTCCATTCTTGCAGACTTGGAGGGGACAGCGATGAAAAGGATCGGAGCCGTACTGGAGAAGGCGCTGAATGCCTTAATGGCGTTCTGCCTCGCGTTTATGTCCATTCTTGTATTCGGCAACGTCGTGCTCCGCTACGCATTTAACTCCGGCATCACGTGGTCGGAAGAAATGTCGCGCTTTCTGTTCATTTGGATGTCGTTTTTAGGCGCGGTCGGTGCTTTGAAAGACCATGACCATCTAGGCGTCGATACATTGGTGCGGAAGCTGCCGACCGGCGCCAAGCGCGTCGTGTTTGTCATCAGCAATGCGATCGTGCTGTATGTTCTCTATTTGCTTTTGGATGGAAGCTGGAAGATGACAATGAGCGGATTGGAAAGCAAAGCCCCGGCCACCGGCCTGCCGATGGCGTTCATCTACGGAACCGGGCTTGTCGTGAGCATCGGCATGAGCCTCATTATTTTGTACCATTTGTATCAGGCGCTGTTTCGCCCCGGGGCGATTGAGGAGCTGACGAGAATGAAAGAATCGGAAGAAGAAATCATGACGGCCGCTCCCGTCGAGCACGAAGCGGCAGAATGGGCGCACGGGCGAACGCAAGGCGCCGCTGGAGGTGAGCGGTAAATGGCGTTGGTCGTTTTTATCGGGTCGCTGTTAGGGGTCATGGCGCTCGGGATGCCGATCGCGTTTGCGCTCTTGGTCAGCGGCGTCGCCTTGATGTTTTATTTGGACATTTTTGATACGCAAATCATCGCGCAAAACTTGATCAGCGGCGCAGACAGCTTTCCGCTGATGGCGATTCCGTTCTTTATGCTCGCCGGGGAGCTCATGAACGCCGGGGGCATTTCGAAGCGGATCATCCGCTTTGCGATGGCGCTTGTCGGCCATATCCGCGGTGGGCTCGGGTATGTGGCGATCATCGCGAGCGTGTTGTTCGCCGGGTTGTCGGGGTCGGCGGTGGCCGATACAGCGGCGCTTGGGGCGATTCTCATCCCGATGATGGTCAAAGCTGGGTACAACCGCAACCGCTCAGCCGGCCTTATCGCTGCCGGCGGCATCATCGCCCCGATCATCCCGCCGAGCATTCCGATGATCATTTTTGGGGTCACAAGCGGCGTGTCGATCACGAAGCTGTTTATGGCCGGCATTGTTCCCGGGATTTTGCTTGGCATTTCACTGGCCATCTGCTGGTGGTGGGTGACCCGAAGAGATCAAGTGGAAGTGCTTCCACGTCAGTCGGCGAAAGAGATTTGGCGGGCGACCCGCGAGGCGTTTTGGGCGCTGCTGCTGCCGGTGATCATTGTCGGCGGGCTGCGCGGAGGGGTGTTTACGCCGACCGAGGCGGCGGTCGTGGCCGCGTTTTACGCGTTGTTTGTCGGTCTATGCATTTACCGCGAGCTGAAAGTGAAAGACTTGTTCCACGTGCTCGTGGCCGCGGCGAAAACGACAAGCGTCGTCATGTTTTTGGTGGCCGCCGCCATGGTGTCGGCCTGGCTCATTACAGTCGCCAACATTCCGTCGATCGTGACAGATGTGCTCGCGCCGCTCATCGACCATCCGCTCGCGCTGCTTTTGGCCATTAACGCCTTGGTGCTGTTGGTTGGAACGGCGATGGACTTGACGCCGACAGTGCTCATTTTGACGCCGGTGCTGATGCCGATTATTGAAAAAGCGGGAATCGATCCGGTGTACTTCGGGGTATTGTTTATTTTAAACAACTGCATTGGGCTGCTCACGCCGCCGGTTGGCACGGTGCTGAACGTCGCCTGCGGGGTGGCGAAAATCAACATGGAGGACATCATGAAAGGAGTTTGGCCGTTTTTGCTGGTGGAGACGCTTCTGTTGCTTCTGTTGATTTTCTTCCCGTCCCTTGTGACTGTGCCGCTTGGGTGGTTTACGGGGCATTAAACGGATGGATGTTGCGTTGAGGCGGCGAGAAGCTTGATTCACCGCAAAGCCGCAGCATGGAAAGACGCCTTCGCCGCGTTGGACGAAGGCGCTTCTCTTTCGCTATCGCACTTTTATGTGTCCGATGCTTGCGTTTTGCGTTGTGTCCGGCCGAGCCATCGGTTCGATCGGCTCTAAATCGGTCAGCAGGAACAAATAGCTGAAAATGCCGGCGAGCAAAATGAACGCCGCAACGAGAAACGCGTACATAAACGAGCCGGTCGCTTGAACGATAAAGCCGGTGACGATCGGTGCGACAATTGCCATCGAGTTGTTGCCGAACGTCAAAAGGCCGGTTAATGTTCCAACAGTTCCTTTAGGAGCAATAAATGTCGGGATGCTGTAGGCGATCGAGGATGTGATGACTAGGCCGCCAAGGGCAATTGAAATGCAAAGGATCGCGATGTTCGGGTTTGTCGTGAAAGCGGCGCCGATGACGGACAGCCCAAGCAGCATGCCGATGACCAAAAACGTTTTTCGCACGCGCGTTGAATGGCCTCCTTTGTTGATGAGCCGGTCGACGAGCCATCCGCCGATCGCGATCTCCGAAATCGTGCCGACGATCCACGGAATCGAGGCGTACCAGCCTGATTTCAGCACCGACATGTGCATTTCCGTCGCCAAATAGCCGGGAAGCCACGTGAGAAACAAAAACCACGAGTAGCCGTAGGCGGCAAACCCGATCAATGTCGCCCACACTTTTTTCTTCGTCAGCAAATACCGAATCGTCTCCCAAACGTTTCCCGATGTTTCATCCGACTTTTGCGCTCCGCCTTGGACAATGTAGTCATATTCTTCTTTCGAAAGCTTCTTGTCCTCATGCGGATCGCGGTACGTTGCCCAAAAAATGATGGCATAAATCAAACTAAGTACAGCGGTCACGTAGAAGCCGGCCCGCCATCCCCATTCGGTGATGATCCACGCGATGATCGGGGTGCCGATGGCGTTTGACAGCTTCGACTGGGCGTCGTAAAGGGAAATCGCGGTCGCCCGCTCATGGCGCGGGAACCATTGCCCGACTGCTTTGGCGGCTGACGGGAAATACGGCGCTTCCCCGATGCCCAACAAGACGCGTGACAACATGACGAGCCCTTGGCCGCTGGCGATAGCGGTCAAGAAACACGCGATTGTCCAAATGATCGTCCCGATGCGCGTCACCCATTTGACGCCAATTTTATCCAAGATGACGCCGGCCGGGATTTGCAAAATGGCATAAGACCAGGCAAACGCAGACAGCAAAATGCCGAGCTGCCCGGGCGTGAGGCCGAATTCTTCGGAAAGCGGCTGGATGCCGACGGACATGTTGATGCGGTCGAAATAGTTGATGATGACGCCTAACGCGATCAAAAACGCCATCGCCCAACGTCGTTTGTGCTTCATCTTTGTTCACCATCCTTGGTATTGATGTAAGAAAGCGTATGCAGTATGAGAACGAAAAAATAGCGAGTTCCCTTTCATTGGACATCGCGTTTTGATGTTCGATCATTCCATGAAGTGATCGGTTCTCAAATGTTCGCTGATCATCCCCCCCTTTTTTTGTTCCATTGTATGTAACTTGTTTTCTTTAAATGGAATTCTTGAATGGATTATAACAAAGTTCGCTTTCGTTTGTCCATAACTTACTGAAAAATTTGAACTGTTTATGCAATCCGTTCAGACAATGGACGGGCAGGAAGACAGGCCTAACGCAGCATATGTCCCTTCACACAGACGTTTAAATGAAAAAAGGCTTCGCCGCCCTTTCTCTTGTTGAAAGCAAAAAGGAAAGAAATGCGAAAAAAAGCTTGAACGGCGGTGAATGAAGATGCTAAAATGGGAGTAAGGTTCCACTAAAAGAAATGAAATTCCGTTGAACGGAACATAAGGAAGGGGGGAGACAAACAGGTGCAGGAAGAAAAAAAACACGAAGCCGGCTTGCGCACGGTGCAGCGGGCCATTGACATCTTGTATTGTTTTACCCTCGAGGAACAAGAGCTATCACTCACGGAAATTGCGAAAAAGATTTCGCTCGCCAAATCGACGACGACGCGCCTGCTCGCCACGCTGGAGCAAAACCGCCTTATCGTCAAAGATCCGGAGACGTTAAAGTACCGTCTTGGACAAGGGGTGTACTATTTAGGATACATTGCCGGCAAATCGATGGAAGTGCGGGAAATCGCGCGGCCGGTGATGGAGCGGCTGCGCGACGAGACGCGGGAGACGGTGAACTTGTACGTGCTCGAACAAGACGCCCGCGTTTGCATCGAACAGTGCGAAGGGCTTCAAGCGCTGCGCCATATGGTGAGAATCGGCGAGCGGCTGCCGCTTTGGGCGGGGGCGGGGGGAAAAGTATTGTTGGCCTATCAATCGCCCGAAGTTCAAGAGCGGATTTTTGCGCAAGTGCCGACAAAGGAACGATTGGATCGTCTGACGGCGGAGCTTGAGGCGATTCGCGAGCGCGGTGTGGCATCCAGCGTCGATGAACGGGAAGTCGGCTCTGCGGCTGTTGCGGCGCCCATTTTCGACATCCGCGGGGAAGTGGGCGCCTGCTTGTCCGTCTCTGGGCCGGCGCATCGATTTACACGGGAAGTGATGGAACAATTCGAGAGGCTCGTAAAAGAAGGAGCACAAGCCATTTCCGAAAAACTAGGTTATCGACCATAAGGGGGAGAGCATATGGCGATTGCAAAGCGTGCTGTCCGTGTGCGCAATGTCTTGATCGGGGGAGACGAACCGTGCATTTGCGCCCCGGTCGTCGGAGCGGACGCGAAGCAAGTGTTGGAGGAAACAAGGCAAATCACGGAGAAAAAGCCGCATCTCATTGAATGGAGGGCGGACTTTTTCGAGGCGATTCGGGACGAACAGGAAGTGGCGGCCACATCGAGAAAGATGCGGGCGATTGCCGGAGACATCCCGATTTTGTTTACGGTTCGTTCCGAACAGGAAGGCGGGCAACCGATTTCGTTGACGGAAGAGGAAAAGATTCGGTTGTTTGAAACCGTCTGTGAAAGCGGGGCGATCGATTTGCTTGATTACGAGCTTGCCCATGGGCCGCGCATCCCGATCGTCCGGGAGCTGACGCGCCGCTATGGAGTGCGCCTTGTGTTGTCTTACCACAATTTTGATCATACGCCATCGAAGGAAGAGCTTGTCGCGAAAATGCGTCAAGCGGAACAATGCGGCGCCGACATCGCGAAAGCAGCTGTGATGCCGAAAACGCGGGGGGATGTGCTCACGCTGCTGCAGGCGACGGAAGAAGCGCGAAAAGAGGTGGACATCCCGCTGATCACGATGTCGATGGGGGCATTGGGCGCCATCACCCGCCTGGCAGGCGGATTGTTCGGCTCTGCCGTCACCTTTGCAGTCGGACGGCAAAGCTCGGCGCCGGGGCAAATTCCGATTGAAGACGTCCGGACCGCGTTGTCGGTCATCATGACATACGGACAATAAATCGAAATGGGGGAGGAGATTGTCATGGCGCGTTTGCCGCTGGAAGGCGTCAAAGTGCTCGATGTGTCGACAATGATCGCGGCGCCGTTTGGGGCGGTTTTGCTCGGTGATTTTGGCGCCGATGTCATCAAGGTGGAATTGCCAGGAAAAGGGGATACGCTCCGCCATGTCGGGCCGTTCAAGGATGGGGAGCCGCTCCGCTGGCCCGGACTGGCGCGCAATAAACGGTCGCTCACGTTGGATTTGCGCAAAGAAGAAGGAATGAATATTTTTAAAGAGCTTGTCCGCCACGTCGATATTGTCATCGAAAATTTCCGCCCCGGCACGCTCGAAAAATGGGGCGGCGGATATGAAGAACTGAAGCGGATCAATCCGAAGCTGGTGATGATTCGCGTCTCGGGCTACGGGCAAACAGGTCCGTTTCGCGAGAAAGCCGGATTCGGCACGCCGGCGACGGCGTTCAGCGGGTTTACGTATTTGCAAGGGTATCCGGACCGTCCGCCGGTCAGCCCGTCGTTCTCCTTGACGGACTACATTACCGGCATTTATGTGGCGTTTGCGGCGGTGACGGCCATTTACCACCGCGATGTCCTTCCGAACGGCGAAGGGCAGATGGTCGATATCGGCCTTTACGAATCGGTGTTCCGCATGATGGAGTTTTTGGTGGCGGAATATGACCAATTGGGCAAAGTGCGCGAGCGGTCGCCGGGATTGTCCGGCCATTCGAGCCCGGCGGGCACGTTTATGACGAAAGACGGGCATTGGGTCGTGCTTGTCACCAGCACCGATTCCACATTCGAGCGGCTGGCGAAGGCGATGGGGCGGGAAGATCTGTTGACGGATGAGAAATTTTGCACAAACGAACGGCGGCTCGCCCATCATGAAGAGACAAACGGCATCGTCGCCGACTGGATCCGCACGAAGACGCGCGATGAATTGCTTCACATTTTGGATGAGCATGGCGTGCCGGTCAGCCCGATTTTGAGCATTAAAGATATTTTTGAGCATCCGCATTACCAAGCAAGGGAAAACATCATCGTAACTATTCAGCCACATCA
>NZ_JHUS01000046.1:0-26565 GCF_000691465.1 Geobacillus sp. CAMR5420 | reverse complement strand
GCACTGGGGTGAATAGTTACACATCATCGAAGTCGCCCATCCGCGCCTTGGCAAAATTAAAATGCCCGGCATTGTGCCGAAATTCGAAAAAACACCAGGCGCCATCCGCCGCACTGCTCCGGATTTAGGCGAGCATACCGAAGAGATTTTGCAAACGATGCTTGGCATGTCCAAGGAAGACATTGAGCGGCTGCGAGAAAACGAGATCATATGAATGAACGAACGGCGGCTTGCCGCCTTCCCGGCTCCTTGCCTTGTGCGAGGCTGCCGGGTTTTTTTGTTTCGAAGTTTGTTTTCCCGGCAGCCCACGCCTTGCATTGACACTGCTTGCCGCCAGCCTTTATACTTTTGATAGGTGAAAGCGACGGTAAAGCAGGTGATTCGAACGGTGTCAGATAAAAAGCGTTCCCGCGTGACGCTCGAACAAGTCGCCAAACACGCCGGCGTGTCGCGGGCGACCGCCTCTCTTGTCGTCCGTGGGAGTCCGAATATTTCGAAAGAAACGCGAAAAAAAGTGCTCCAAGCGATGAAAGAGCTTGGCTACGTCTATGACCGCGTGGCGGCCAATTTGCGTTCGCAGCGTTCGTCGACAGTTGGTCTTATTATCACCGAACTTGACAACCCGTTTTTTTCCGAATTGCTCGTTGGCGTCCATGAGGCGCTCGATCAGGAAGGATATACGGTCATTTTAGGCACGACGTTTGACCGGCCGGAAAAACAAGACGACTTATTGTCGACGATGCTGGAGCATCGGGTGGGCGGTGTGATCATGAGCCCGGTTCCTGGATGTTCGGCAGAGATGCTCGAGCGGCTGCGGCAGTGGGATATTCCTGTTGTATTGTTTGCCCGTGATGAACTTCCGGCCGGACAGTTTGATTATATTGGGATCGATAATATAGCCGGCGGGCGGATGGCGGTCGAGCATTTGCTCGAAGGCGGCCATCGGCGCATCGCCTTTATCGGTGGGTCTCCGCAATCGTCCGTATGGAAAGCGCGCCGGTCGGGGTACAGTGAAGCGTTGCGTGCGGCGGGCATCGAGATGGATGACACGCTGCTTGTGCCATCGGCGACGACAAGGCAAGGCGGGCGGATGGCGGTCAAACGCCTGTTGCAGCACCCGAACCCGCCGACAGCGCTCTTTTGTTACAACGATGTCGTCGCGTTTGGGGCGATGCTTGGCTTAAAAGAGGAAGGGATCGTTCCAGGGCGCGACATCGCGGTCGTCGGGTTTGACAATATTCAAGAATCGGCGCTGTTTCAGCCGCCGCTCACAACTGTCGCCGCGTTTCCTGAGAAGATCGGCGCCTATGCGGCCAAGCAGCTGCATGAACGCATGAAAGGGGATGCGAGTGCACCGAAACGGACGATTTTGCATCCGGAGCTTGTCATCCGCCAGTCTTCCGGAAAGAGAGAGTAAAAAGAGGTGAAGCAGCGTGGAGAGGCAGACGGTCATCCCGCTTCGCGAGCGAAATATCATTTTGATCGGCTTTATGGGAGCGGGGAAAACAACGATCGGGCAGCTCGTGGCAAAGAAGTTATACCGCGACTTTATCGATGTCGATGCGGAAATCGAGCGGAGGCACGGGATGTCGATTCCGGAGATGTTCGCGCAAAAAGGGGAAGCGTATTTTCGGCAGGTTGAGCGGGAGCTGATCGTTGATTTATGTACGAATACGAGGTTGAAAATCCTTTCGCTTGGCGGCGGTGCGTATTTGCAGGAAGACGTGCGGCGCGCCTGTTTGGCCCACGGCATCGTCTTTTTCCTTGACTTGTCGTGGGAGCATTGGAAGGAAGAGCGGCTGCCGCTCATTGTCGACAGCCGCCCAGTGTTGAAAAACAAAACGTTGGAAGAAGTCGAACAGCTCTTTTTCCAGCGCCAATCAGCCTATGCGCTCCATCATTCCCGCGTCATCATCAATGAGCTCGAGGCTGAACAGGCGGCGGACCAAATTGTTCAGTCGATTAAATGGACGTGGGATGTGTACGAGCCGAACCGTTGAGAGGATTTAGCCGCGGGCAAGCAAGCTCCTAGGCAAAGGGGCTTGCTTTTTTGATTTCCTCATTGGCAAGGGTTGCCGCCACTTGATTGGAAATGGACTTCGGTTGACCAAAAAAGAAATTTCGAATGCCGCATCCGCCTGTTCTTGCCGGACAATCGTTTCGTTTGTTATAAATAGGGGAAATAGGTGAAAGATTGGGAGAGTGGGGAGATGGAGAAGCGGGTGTTCAGCTGGCTTTATGTGTATATGGTCTTGGCAGTGCTGGTTCTGTTCGCGCCCTATTGGCTTTGGTGGCTGAAACCAGAAACAAAGCTTGATTTGCTCATTGTCGACAAAACGGTGCCCGATCGGTCGTATCGCGAGCATCAAGGGCTCGTTTGGGTCTTGAATCAGCAAAAATACGTCCACGGCAACGGAGAGCGATACAAAGCTGCGCGCGATTACGCCGGGTTTGCGCCGAAACAGGATGAAACGTACGAGGTGCGGCCGCTGCCAAAGGAGATGGCACGGTACGATGCGGTCTATATCGTTGACACATATGGGGTATATGAGGAAGAGTTTGTCCACAAGCAAACGGACGGCGCGCGGGCGAAAGTGTACGGCGGGCTTGAGCGGCAGGAGATGGAGTCGCTTTGGCGGTTTGCCCGCCAAGGCGGGAAAACGTTGATCGCCGAGTTCAATTCGATGGCCCATCCGACAGAAAACGAAGTGCGCGCCTCGTTTGCCCAGCTGTTCGGCCTTGAGTGGACCGGCTGGATCGGCCGTTATTTTCCTGATTTGAACAGCCAGGAAGTGCCAGTGTGGGTGAAAGAAAACTACAAAGCGCAATACGGAAAGGCGTTTTCGTTCCGCGGGCCGGGTATGGTGTTGGTCGATGAGTCGGATCGGCTTCTTGTCCTCGATCGGCGCGACCTTGGCGGCGGTGGCGTCATGTTTTCCTCCACAAAAGTGGGGGAAGCCCGTTGGGGCGGCAAGATGCGCACATCGTATTCGTATTGGTTTGACATCGTCAAGCCGCTTGATGAGCGCATGGTGCTCGCAACGTACACGCTGTCGCTGTCTGAGCGCGGGAAAGAGAAGCTGCGGGCGATCGGGCTGCCGTTTTCCTTTCCGGCCGTTGTCCGCTATGAGACAAAGACGTATCAGTCGTATTACTTTTGCGGCGATTACGCTGATCAAGGGGAACTGCCTTCCGTTTATCAGACCGTGGGGCTGGATGTATGGCGCAAATGGACGGAGGACGGCCGCTCGGACAACGGCGCGGCCTTTTACTGGAAGGCGTACGTGCCGATGATGAAAGCGATTTTGCGGGAAATCAAGGCATATAAGGAAGATGGCAAGCTGCAGGACGCCGTTCAAACGGTGGAACAAAGCGGCGTCCGCTTGGCGGGAACGGTCGGGCGCGACTATTTGCAAGTATACCGCAACGGGAGATGGGAGCCGCTGCTCATCAAAGGAGTCAACCTCGGCATCAGCAAACCCGGCGCGTTTCCGGGAGAGGCGAAGATTACGAAGGAAGAATATTTCCGCTGGCTGCAGTACATCGGGGCGATGGGGGCGAATGCCATCCGCGTCTATACGATCCATCCGCCGGCGTTTTACGAGGCGCTTTACGAGTACAACCAAATAGCGAAGCAGCCGCTTTATTTGTTCCATGGCGTCTGGATCGATGAAGGGACGATGCTGCGGACGAAGGATGTGTGGGCGCCTGAGGTGAGTGAGGCGTTTCGCACGGACATTCGCCGTACGATTGACCTCGTTCATGGCAAGGCCCGCATTGCGAAACGGCCTGGGCATGCCGGCGGGATGTACCGATACGACCTTTCTCCGTATGTTCTCGGCTGGATTTTCGGTGTCGAGTGGGATCCGGACGTTGTGGCGGCGACGAACGAAAAACACCCGAAGCAGGGCGACTACCGCGGCAAATACGTATACACGAAAGGAGCCAGCCCGTTTGAGGCATGGCTGGCCCGTATGATCGACGAAGCGGTGGCGTATGAAACGGAAACATACGGCTGGCAGCGGCCGGTCAGTTTTACGAATTGGGTGACGACCGACCTCCTCCGCCATCCGGCCGAGCCGCTTGTCAAAGAAGATCTTGTCTCCGTCAACCCGAATGTCATGTACGCCACTGACGAGCTGCGCGCCGGGCTGTTTGCGTCATACCATATTTATCCGTATTACCCTGACTTTTTGAATCGTGAGGAAAAGTACGTCAGCTATGTTGACCAACGCGGCGAGCAGAACAGCTATGCCGGCTACTTGCACGACATGAAGGCGGCGCACCGGATGCCGATTTTGGTCGCTGAATTTGGCGTTCCTTCTTCGCGCGGCATGGCGCATCGAAATGTGCACGGGAAAAATCAGGGGTTTTTGTCGGAACAAGAACAAGGAACGATCGACCGGGAGCTGTTTGAGGACATCGTCCATGAGTGGATGGCGGGAGGGCTGTTGTTTTCCTGGCAGGATGAATGGTTCAAGCGGACATGGAACACAATGGATTATGACAACCGGGACCGCCGCCCGTTTTGGCTGAACGTGCAGACGAACGAACAACATTTTGGATTGCTTCGGTTTGAGCCAGGTCCAAGCGCAGCCGCGATGATGAAGGTCGACGGCCGAAAAGACGATTGGACATTCAACGGAATCCGGCCGGCTTGGACAGAGGGCAAGCGGGCGCTGTACGTCACAAGCGATGAAGGGTATTTGTATGTGCGGCTTGACAGCGGACGCATCACCGATCGGACGACGGTCTACATGGCGTTTGACACGATTCCGAACCAAGGGCAATCGCTCCTGCCCGGCCTGTCTGGCGTCCGGACAGCGGGAATTGACTTTGCCTTGGTCATTCATGGAGAACAGAGCGCCCGGCTGCTTGTCGACAGCTACTATGACACGTTTTACTTCCATTACGGAAAAGAGCTGCATA
This sequence comes from Geobacillus sp. CAMR5420, assembly GCF_000691465.1. Taxonomy (NCBI): domain Bacteria; kingdom Bacillati; phylum Bacillota; class Bacilli; order Caryophanales; family Anoxybacillaceae; genus Geobacillus; species Geobacillus sp. CAMR5420. The sequence goes on along the minus strand of NZ_JHUS01000046.1, from coordinate 21,636 downwards.
TGATGCCGGCGGCCCCGTACGCCAATCGCAAAGATAACGGCGTCTACCACCCGATTCGCCTGACGTTGAACAAAAAATTGGAGGAAGCCCGCGGCAAGGCTGTGCCGTTCGACTCATATGAAACAGGGGTGTTGCGGTTTGGCACGGCCAACCCCGACGATGAGGCATACGATTCACTCACGGATATCAGCGTCAGCCGCGATGGCGATATGTACGAAATCCGCCTGTCATGGGCGCTTTTGAACGTGACCGATCCGAGCCGGCGCGAGGTGATGGGCGACATGTGGTCGAAAGGCGGGCTCAAAAGCCGTGTCATCGTTGAAGGCATTCGTCTTGGTTTGTACGTTGAGGATGGAGACGATTCGTTTTCTTTCCCGGCGATGAACGGGAATGTGCTGCCGGCCGCGCGATTTTATGAGTACACGTGGCCGGTGTGGGAGGCGCCGCGCTATCATGAGCGGCTGAAGCAGTCGTATGAGGTGATGAAAGAGGCGTTTTCACGCGTGGACATCGCAAAGCAGCAGGGAGTGGAATAAAAAGAAAAGGGCTTGCCTCCTCTCGACATCATGATCATTCATCAAAGCAGGCGCCTGTTCAAACAACAGAAGGCAGAAGCCAAACCGATCGTCAAGCAGGAAAGTGCCGGCGGTCGGTTTGGCTTTTTTCGTTTTTAAGAGATTTCGCTTTGTTCAGCCCGGGAACGGAGTTTTCGTTCATGTTGGAGGGTTTTGCGGGCGAGGAAGTCGACGGTTTCCTGCGTTTCGGACCATTCAAGACGCCAATAGTTCATTTTCGTTTCTAAACGTTCAAATCGAGCGTCAGTGCGTTTTTCCAGATCCAAGAGTTTTTGGTGCAATCGGTCTTCCGTCTCGCGAATTTTGGCATACAGCCGATTTTCTGTATCTTGGATCTCCGCGCGCAGTCGGTTTTCCGTGTCTTGAATTTCAGCGCGTAGCCGGCTTTCCGTATCTTGAATTTCAACACGCAGTCGGTTTTCTGTATCTTGGATTTCGGTGCGCAGCCGATCTTCCATTTCCTTCATTTGTTGTTGGATTTTTCCGGAATGCAAGTCGAGCGCCTTTAAAATTTGTTGCACGATGGTGGCCCCTTCCACACGATTCACCTCCTTTCGCCTTTTATCATAGCACACGTCTGCGGCCAGCGAACTGAAAACCTTGTCCATTCGCTCGATTTTTTCACCAAACTTTCACCAACACGGGGTAACGTAACGGTAGGAGACGAAGAACATGACGGAAAGGGAGAGTCGATGAAGAAAATACAATGGAAATGGGATGGATGGATTACGGCGATCATGGCTTGGTCAGCCTTTTTGCACTTCTATCAAATTGGAAACAGCGGTTCCAATGTGTATTATACAGCGGCGGCGAAAAGCATGGCTGCAAGTTGGAAGGCGTTTTTCTTCGCTGCGCTTGATCCGGAGGGATTCATTACCGTTGATAAGCCGCCGGCGGCGCTTTGGCTGCAGGCGTTGAGCGTGAAAGTGTTCGGAGTGAGCGATTTTAGCGTGCTTCTTCCGGAAGCGTTGGCGGGGGTTGCCTCGACGTGGATGATGTACGTGATCGTCAAGCCATGGGCGGGGCGGATAGCGGCGCGCTGGGCAAGCTTCGTGTTTTCCTGCACGCCGGTTTTTGTTGCCGTGGCGCGTACGAACAACATTGACGCCGTATTGGTGTTTACGCTGCTTGTCGCGGTTTGGATGTTGATGAAAGCCGTCATGACCAAGCGGCTCGCATGGCTGATCGGCAGCTTTGCGGTCGTTGGCGTGGGGTTTAATATGAAAATGCTGCAGGCGTATATGGTGTTGCCGGCGTTTTATTTGTTCTATTGGATGGCGGCGAAAACATCGTGGAAAAAACGGATGGGCTATTTGACGATGGCTACGGTCGTGCTGCTTTCCGTCTCCCTTTCGTATGCGGGAGCTGTCGCTTTGATTCCGGCCGATAAACGCCCATACATTGGCGGCAGCAAAACCAATTCGGTCCTGGAGCTGGCCCTTGGCTACAACGGCATTGAACGGCTGACGGGGGAGGCCGGACCGGGCGGCAGAATGGGGGCGGATTTGAATGGGAGAGAGAGAATGAGTGACATCACTGCACCGCCAAACGGTGGAGAGAATGGCGCATTTCCTTCAGAAGGAGCGCCGCCTTCGATGTCCGGAGCGCCAGGCGCCCCTCCTTCTGCTCCAGGAGGCGGCATGGGCGGCATCGGCCGCGGCGAGATTGGCGATCCCGGCGTTTTGCGGCTGTTTCAACTCCCTTTAGCCGGACAAGCGAGTTGGCTGCTGCCGTTTGTGATGGTGGTAGCTGTCGGATGGGTGGCTGATGTATGGCGCCGCCGCCAAATGACATCGTTTCATCGTTTCTTACTCTTTTGGCTCGCTTGGCTTGGGCCGATGATGGTGTTTTTCAGCATCGCGGGTTTTTACCATCGTTACTATTTAAGCATGCTGGCTCCGGCGATCGCAGTGTTGGTGGGAGCCGGAGGAACGATGCTCGCTTCGTTTGGAACCGGTGGACGTCGAATGACATGGCTGTTTCCGACAGCTCTTTTGGCTACTTATGCGTTTGACACATGGATGGCTTGGCAATATCACGAGTCATTGTCAGCGGTGTGGCCGATGGCAGTTGGATTTTACGGACTGGCGGTCGTTTGCCTCTGGTTGGCGATGGAAGGGCGCGAGCGTTGGCGGCGGATCATCTATGCGGCTGCGTTGCTTGGTTTGCTTGTGCTGCCGGCGTATTGGTCACTGACGCCTGTGTTGTACGGAACAAACAGCACGATTCCATATGCAGGGCCCGATTTGCGCGGGGAAAGAGGCGCCATGCCGACCGCAGGGTTGCCGGCGGGGCAGGACGGGCGCTGGCGGCAAGGGCAAAGGGATGTGCGGTCGGATGAAGGGACTGAGCTTGGAGGCCGCCATTCATTGGCCGCTTTAGTGGCTTATTTAGAGCAACACGCTGGAAAAGCCAAATACTTGGCCGCGACCATTCGAGCCACCGAAGCGGCGGAGATGATGCTTCATACCGACCGCGCGGTGATGGCGATGGGGGGATTTGGGGGCACCGATCCAGTGTTGACCCCCGCGAAGCTGGAGAAGATGGTCCAAAACGGTGAAGTGAAGTATTTCCTTCTCTCTGGAGAGGGACGGGGCAACAATGAGCTGGTGCAATGGATCAAAACGCATTGCCAAGAAGTGCCGTCGTCACAATGGGGCGGGGGGCAAAGCGAGACCTTTGGCGGCATGGGCCGCGGAGGAATGACGCTGTACGTGTACAACGGCTAGCCATCCGGTGCTCGAGTATGTTGGCGAATACTTCGATCACGTTTTTTCACTTGCAACGGGAGCGCCGCGCGGTCTTTCCACGAGATTATGAGATGTCGCATAGGAAAAGCTGTGCCGCCATCGCGAAGGTGCAAAAACGATGCGGTTTGGAGCGCTCTTTTTTCGGAGAGCAAAGCGAAAAGCGTGTGGTAAGCTGCCCTTTCGCAGAAAAAACGCAAGAAGCAAACAAGGAGGGAGCATGCATGGCGACCTATTCTGTCATTATCCCTGTATATAATGAGGCGCTGGTCATCCGCGAGACGTACCGGCGGCTGAAAACGGTGATGGAGCAAACGTACGAACCGTATGAATTGTTGTTCATTAACGACGGCAGCACGGATGAGACGCTGGAGATCTTAAGGGAATTGGCTGTAAAGGATGACACCATGAAGTACATTGACTTTTCCCGCAATTTCGGCCACCAAATCGCTATTACTGCGGGGATGGACTATGCCTCGGGTCAAGCCATCATCGTGATCGATGCCGATTTGCAAGATCCTCCTGAGCTCATTTTGGAGATGATCGAGCGCTGGAAGGAAGGGTATGAAGTGGTGTATGCCCGGCGCGTCAAGCGGAAGGGCGAGACGGTGTTCAAAAGATGGACGGCTTACGTGTTTTACCGGTTGCTGCGGGCGGCGACCGAAATCGACATTCCGGTCGATACAGGCGATTTTCGCCTTATTGACCGGAAGGTGTGCGATCAGTTACGCTATATGAGAGAGCGGAGCCGGTTTGTTCGGGGGCTGGTAAGCTGGGTCGGCTTCCGGCAGACGGCGGTTGAATACGAACGGGAGCCGCGTTTCGCCGGCGAGACGAAATACCCGCTCAAAAAGATGATTCGGTTTTCGCTTGATGGCATCACCTCGTTTTCATACAAGCCGCTGAAGCTGGCGAGTTGGCTTGGGTTCTTGTTGTCGGCGGCCAGCGTTGTAGGGATGTTCGTTGTCCTTTATCTTAAATGGTTTGCTCATTCAACGGTCGCTGGCTGGGCGTCATTGTTGATGGTCATGCTGCTTGGCAACGGGGTGACACTGCTCATGCTCGGCGCGATTGGCGAATATATCGGCCGGATTTACGATGAAGTGAAAGAGCGTCCGCTCTATATTGTCAACGAAACGTGGGGAGTCGGAACGAAACATGAACGAAAGCCTTCGTATATTCCGTAAAGAAAAACAAGCCGTATGGCGGTTTGGCCTCGTTGGGGTGAGCAATACCGCGGTGGACTTCGCCGTCTTTTTTTTGTTGACTGCTGCAGGCGCTAAGGCGGCGGTTGCCCAAGCCGTTGCCTACGGCGCCGGGATGGCGAACAGCTACATTTGGAATCGGCGTTGGACGTTTCAAGTCAAACGGAAAGCCAATATAAAGGAAGTTTTGCGCTTTCTTGTCGTCAACGGGCTGTCGTTCGGTGCATCGCTTGCCGTTTTGCTGGCCGCGGAACGGTTTGCATCGCTCTGGCTGGCGAAACTGGCGGCGACAATCGCCGGGATGGCGGTGAACTTTATCGGCAGCCGCTATTGGGTGTTTGTGGAAATGGAAAAATAAGAAAACGATCCGGAAGCCATGCGTTGGGTCCGGATCGTTTTATGCTTTAGAAACTTAGTGAAAAAGGAAGCCGTCTTCGTTGCAGCCATCGTTATGACTCCCGAATTTGCCCCGTCCCGTACACGAGCGATTTTGTCGTCGTGATGGCGACAAGCCCCATCGGACCGCGGGCGTGCAGCTTTTGCGTGCTGATGCCGATTTCCGCTCCGTAGCCGAACTGCTCTCCGTCCGTGAAGCGGGTGGAGGCGTTATGGTACAAGACCGCTGCGTCGACCGCCTGGAAAAAGCGGCGGACGTTCACCTCGTTTTCCGTGATGATCGCTTCCGAGTGCTTCGTCCCGTAGCGGCGGATGTGGCCAATCGCCTCGTCGACATCGGCGACCAGTTTGACCGCTAAAATCGGCGCCAAATATTCCGTGTACCAGTCATCTTCTGTTGCCTCGCTGATAAACGGATAGGCGGAGGCAAGACGTTGGTCGCCGCGCAATTCGACGCCGCGGGCGTGAAGCGTCTCAAGCAAGTCGGCGGCATATGGCCAACGCTCATGGATGAGCACCGTTTCGACGGCATTGCAGACCGATGGGCGCTGCAGTTTGGCGTTTAGGACGATCTCGATGGCCATTTGCCGCTCGGCTGATTCATCGACGAAAATATGACAGTTGCCGACGCCGGTCTCAAGCACCGGCACGGTGGCGTTTTCGACGACCGAGCGGATGAGCCCGGCTCCGCCGCGCGGGATGAGCACATCCAAGTAGTTGTTGAGACGGAACATACGCTGCGCCGTTTCCCGGCTCGTGTCTTCGAGCAGCTCAATGGCTGTTTCCGGGATGGCCGTTGTGCGAAGCGCCTCTTTCATAACGGCAACAAGCGCTTTGTTCGAATGAAGCGCTGATGTGCTGCCGCGAAGCAGGACGGCGTTGCCCGTTTTCAAGCAAAGGCTCGCCGCATCGACCGTCACGTTCGGGCGCGCTTCGTACACCATGCCAATGACCCCAAGCGGCACGCGCACCGTTTGGATGCGGAGCCCGTTCGGCCGCGTCCACTCTGCGATGATTTCTCCGACCGGGTCAGGCAGCGAGGCGACTTGGCGGACGCCGTCGATGATTTGGTCCAGGCGTTCATTGGTGAGTTGGAGCCGGTCAAGCAAAGCCGGCGACAGCCCTTGTTCGCGGCCTTGGGCCATATCTTTCTCGTTTTCTTGCAAAATGAAGGCGCGTTCGCGGTCAAGGGTTTGGGCGATCTGTTCCAACGCCTCATTTTTTTCCTCCGCTGACAGCATGGCGAGCGTTTGTGAGGCGGTTTTCAACCGTTCGGCTTTTTCGAGCAGTTCGCTCATTTCGATACACTCTCCTTTCGCAACGTGACCCAATTGTCGCGGTGGATGACTTCCGGGCGGTGCAAGTACGAGTATTGCCGCGCTTCCTCACTCGGAAGTCCTTTTACTTTTTCTAAATCGGCGGCGGCGTAATACACTTGGCCGCGTCCGATCGTGATCCCTTTTTCATTGACGACATCCACGACATCCATCGCATGGAAGTCGCCGGAAACCGCTGTTACGCCAGCAGGGAGCAAACTTTTCCCACGCATAAGCAACGCTTCTTCAGCCCCGCTGTCGACCGTGATCATGCCGGCGACAGGAGCATGATAGGCAATCCATTGTTTGCGCATTTGCATTTGTTTCGGAAACGGAACGCCGATGTACGTGCCGTCTCCTTTTCCAGCTAAAATATCAGCCAGTTTTTCTCGGCCGCTTCCCGTGCCGATGAACACGCTGACGCCAAACGAAAGTGCTTTTCGAGCCGCGAGAAGCTTCGAGCGCATCCCGCCGGTGCCGACGGCTGAACCGATGCCGCCGGCGGCTTCGATCATCTCATCGGTGATTTCCGGCAAAAAGGCGTATTTTTTCGCCTGCGGATTCGTTTTCGGATTGGCGTCATACAACCCGTTAATGTCCGTAAGCAAAATGAGCGCATCAGCGTGCAAAAAGCCGGCGACAAGCGCCGAAAGCATGTCATTGTCGCCAAATGTCAATTCTTCGATGGAAACGGAGTCGTTTTCATTAATGATCGGCACGGCGCCGTTCTCAAGCAGTGTGGTGATTGTGGCAAACAAGTTGCGGAACCGCTCGCGGCTGTAAAAGTCGCTGCGCGTCAACAACAGCTGAGCGGCCGTAAAGCCGAATTGGGCGAACGCTGAGCTGTACGCCTGCATGAGCAAACTTTGCCCGACGGCTGCGGCTGCCTGTTTCCCAGCGATTGTCGTCGGGCGCGCCGGGTAGCCTAAAGGTCCGAAACCAGCGGCGACAGCGCCGGACGTGATGAGAATGACGTCATGGCCGAGCTGTTTGAGATAAGCGATCGCCTCAACGTGATCGAACAGTTTGTCATGGCAAAGGCCGCCTTTCGGATCGGTGAGCGAGCTGCTGCCGATTTTGACCACCACGCGCTGCCGTTTCATCGCGTTCCTCCCTCCTTTGCGTGTTGAATGGCATGAGTTGGATCGCCTAGCCGCTCTGCGAAGCGGCCGGCCAATAAAAAACGCTTTTCCTCCTTTTTTGCAAAAGGACGGAAAAGCGTTCCGCGGTACCACCTTTTTTGGCGCACAAAGCGCCCACCTCTGGCCTGTAACGCAGGCGTGCGGCTTATGTTTGCATAAGCGGCCGTCTAGGGCAGGTTCAACCGGCTTCCCGCGAGGAACCTTCCAGCCTGTGGGTTCCACTCTCTGGCGCGTTCCCTCGGTTTACTAATCCCGTGCCGTTCTCGTTGTTTCATTGTCAAGGATAGACTTGCGATTTATAATTTGTAAGAAATTATGACGCCAAATGCTCCGGTTGTCAAGAGGAGCGGCTGATTTTTCTGACTCATTTTCGCAGAGTAGATCATGAAAACGCATTCAGAATAAAGATAATTGTCTTTTTATTAGAAAAAGTGGTACAATACTAGCAACCTAGCAATCTGCACGATGGAGGGACCAGAATATGAAAAAGCGACGCAGCGACATGATCAAAAAAGGATTTGACCGCGCCCCGCACCGGAGTTTGCTGCGGGCGGCCGGGGTGAAAGATGAGGATTTTGACAAACCGTTCATCGCGGTTGTCAATTCGTACATCGACATTATTCCGGGGCACGTTCACTTGCAAGAGTTTGGGAGAATCGTGAAAGAAGCGATTCGCGAAGCGGGCGGCGTGCCGTTTGAAATGAACACGATCGGCGTTGATGACGGCATCGCCATGGGCCATATCGGGATGCGCTATTCGCTTCCGAGCCGGGAAATCATCGCCGATTCGATCGAAACGGTTATCTCGGCGCATTGGTTTGACGGCATGGTGTGCATTCCGAACTGCGACAAAATTACGCCAGGGATGATGATGGCGGCGATGCGGCTCAACATCCCGACGATTTTCGTCAGCGGCGGACCGATGAAAGCCGGCGTAACGAAGGATGGGCGGAAAATTTCGCTCTCGTCCGTGTTTGAAGGGGTCGGGGCGTATTTAGGCGGAACGCTCGATGAGAAAGGGCTCGAAGAACTCGAACGCTACGGCTGTCCGACGTGCGGATCGTGTTCGGGCATGTTTACGGCCAACTCCATGAACTGTCTCGCTGAAGCGCTCGGGCTCGCTTTGCCAGGCAACGGCACCATTTTGGCGGTTGACCCAGCGCGCAAAGAGCTTGTCCGCCAATCGGCAAAGCAGCTGATGTATTTGATCGAACATGACATCAAACCGCGCGACATCGTAACGGAAAAAGCGATCGACAACGCGTTCGCGCTCGATATGGCGCTCGGCGGCTCGACGAATACGGTGCTGCATACGCTCGCGATCGCCAACGAAGCCGGCATCGACTACTCGCTTGAGCGCATCAACGAAATCGCCGCGCGGGTGCCGCATTTGGCCAAACTCGCGCCGGCGTCGGATGTCCATTACATCGAGGATTTGCACGAAGCCGGCGGCGTCTCGGCGGTGTTGAACGAGCTGGCGAAAAAAGAAGGCACGCTTCATTTAGATACGCTGACCGTCACCGGCAAAACACTCGGTGAAAACATCGCCGGCTGCGAAGTGAAAAACTACGATGTCATCCGCCCGATTGACAACCCGTATTCGGAAACGGGCGGGCTCGCCATTTTGTTCGGCAACTTAGCGCCGGACGGCGCCGTCATCAAAACCGGCGCGGTCCAAGGCGGCATCACGCGCCATGAAGGTCCGGCGATCGTGTTTGATTCGCAGGAAGAGGCGCTTGAAGGCATCGCCAGCGGCAAAATCAAGCCGGGTCATGTCGTCGTCATCCGCTACGAAGGACCAAAAGGCGGCCCAGGGATGCCGGAAATGCTTGCGCCAACGTCGCAAATCGTCGGCATGGGGCTCGGTACGAAGGTAGCGCTTGTCACCGACGGCCGCTTCTCCGGCGCCTCGCGCGGCTTGTCCGTCGGCCACGTTTCACCGGAAGCGGCGGAAGGCGGACCGATCGCTTTCATCCAAGACGGCGATATCATCGAGATCGATACGGTGAAACGAACGATCAACGTCAAGCTGTCCGATGAAGAGCTCGAACGCCGGAAAGCGAACTGGAAAGGCTTTGAACCAAAAGTGAAAACCGGGTATCTCGCCCGCTACTCGAAACACGTCACATCGGCGAGCACGGGGGGGATTATGAAAATTTAGGCGAAATAGGATCAAGGAAGGTGGCGCTCCATCAGCATGAGCGCTGCCTTCTTTTTTCATTTCCAAACTTTCCTATCAGCAGAAACAATCTAAAAGCCCAAACTGCCATCCGTCCTCTTCTTGGCCCTCAAAAAAGAGTATTGACATTTTAAAATATTTAACCTATTTTAAAATTAAATATAATAGTTTACACATATAACGTTTATATAACGTTATATGTTTATCATTATTTGAAAGCGCTTTAATAGAGGGGGCGGAAACGATGATGTTGCATGACATTGAGACGGCTGCACGCAGCGAGCTTGAGGCTCTCCAGCTTGAGCGGCTGCGGGCGACGGCGGAGCGTGTGTATGAGCGGGTGCCGTTTTACCGGCAACGGTTTGATGAAAAGGGAGTGAAGCCGGACGATATTCGCACGCTTGAGGATGTACGCAAGCTCCCGTTTACGACAAAGCGGGATTTGCGGGATCATTATCCGTTTGGCTTGCTTGCGGTGGATCTTTCCCAATGCGTCCGTGTACACGCATCAAGCGGCACAAGCGGCAAACCGACGGTGGTCGCTTACACGAAGCAGGACATTGAGCGCTGGGCCGACATTGTGGCGCGGGCGATTGTCATCGCCGGCGGGAAACCGGGAGATGTGATTCACAACGCTTATGGATACGGGCTGTTTACCGGCGGGCTCGGGCTGCATTATGGCAGCGAGCGGCTTGGGGCGGTGACGGTGCCGGTATCCGGAGGCAACACCGACCGGCAAGTGATGATCATTGAAGACTTTCAGCCGACCGTCATTTGCGCCACGCCGTCCTATGTATTGAACATTGCCGAGCGGATGAAAGAACTGGGCAAAGATCCGCGGCAAACATCGCTGAAATACGGCATCTTCGGTGCGGAACCGTGGTCCGAGGAAATGCGGCGCACGCTTGAAGAGACGTTTGATATGAAGGCATGTGATATTTACGGACTGAGTGAAGTGATCGGCCCGGGGGTGGCGATGGAGTGCCATGAAGCGCAAAACGGCCTCCATATCGCCGAGGACCATTTCCTTGTCGAAGTGATCGACCCGAAAACGCTCGAGCCGGTGGCGGAAGGGGAAGAAGGAGAGCTTGTTTTTACGAGCTTGACGAAAGAGGCGTTCCCGGTCATCCGCTACCGGACAGGCGATATCGCTTCCGTGACGAGAGAGCGTTGTGCTTGCGGGCGGACGACGGCGCGCATGTCGCGGGTCAAAGGGCGGGTTGACGACATGATCATCATCCGCGGCGTCAATGTGTTTCCATCGGAAATTGAGCACCATCTGCTTCGCGTCTCGGAACTGGCTCCGCACTATCAGCTGCATCGGTTTCTTCACGGGCGTCTCGAAGCGCTTGAATTGCATGCCGAGGTGACGGAATATTTTTACAATCAGGTTGGCGGTGATTTGCAAAGCGGGGCAGCGATTGAGCTTGTTCGGCGCATCCAGTCGTTGTTAAAAACGCATTGCTTGATTTCCATTGGCGTTCGTCTTCATCCTCCCAAAACGCTCCCGCGCTCAGAAGGGAAAGCAGTGCGCGTTATTGACCGCCGCAAACAAGAGAATCCCGTGTAAAAAAGCGAGAAAAATAGTTGCTATTTTTATAACGTTTAAATATAATAACGTTAAATAAACGTTATATAATAAATTTTTAATAGAGGGGATGGAGGATGGCAGCGATGATGATGTTCACCCGCCTGTCGGAACAAGAAAAGCATGAACGGTTTATGCAGCGCATCGAGGCGGGAGAGAAGATCGAAGCCGATGACTGGATGCCTGACGAATATCGGACGGCGCTCATCAAGCTCATTGCCATGCATGCGGTGAGCGAAATTATGGGAGCGCTTCCGGAAAAAGAATGGGTGCCGAAAGCGCCGTCGCTGCGCCGCAAGCTTGGCATCATGGCGAAAGTGCAGGATGAGATGGGGCACGGCCAGCTGCTGCTTCGGGTGGCGGAAGATTTGATGGCCCCGCTCGGCAAAACGCGGGAAGATATTATCGAAGATTTATTGAACGAACGGTTGAAGTTTCATAACGTGTTTCATATGCCAGCGCCAACATGGGCGGACGCCGGGTTGATCGGCTGGCTCGTCGACGGAGCGGCGATTATGACGCAGACGAACATGCTGGATGCCTCATACGGACCGTACGCGCGGGCGCTGAAGCGCATTTGCGCCGAGGAAGTGTTTCACGCCCAGCACGGCGAGTCCATCATTTTAGCGCTTGCCGAAGGGACGAAGGAGCAGAAAGAGATGCTGCAAGAGGCGCTCAACCGTTGGTGGGAGGCGTTGCTCATGTTTTTTGGCCCGCCGACGGCCGATACGACGGGAACTTCGAAGCAAGACATCACGATCAAATACCGCATCCGCACGAAAACGAATGAACAACTGCGCCAAGACTTCTTTACGAAATATGTGCCGCGCATTTGGGCGCTCGGACTGAAGATTCCTGATGAGACCATGCATTTTGACAAAGAGAAGGGTCAATGGATTTACCGGCAGCCGGATTGGGAGCGGTTTAAAGAAATCATCCGCAACAACGGACCGAAGTCGCAGGAGCGGCTTGAGCTTCGGCGGACGGCGTACAAGCAAAATGCGTGGGTGCGTGAGGCGCTTGGCGCGGTCCGGACGGCTGGATGAGGAGGGATGGCCATGGCGGGAAAAGAACAAGGATTTTATCAAGTGTTTGAAGTGTTCAGCCGCAAAGCGCCGGATGCACCGATGCAGCATCAATTCAGTTTGCTTGCCCCTAATGAGGAGATCGCGCTCGTGATGGCGCAGGAGAACTTTATGCGCCGCGAGCCGGTTTCCGACCTTTGGGTTGTGAGGCGGGATTATATCCGGCGGATCAACGAAGAGGAAAAAGCGGCGCTCAAACGGCTTGACAACAAAGATTATCGTCTGACGCGGGGATATGGGGATGTGAAGAAACGATGGCGCAAATATGAACAAGAGGCATTTGATGAGAAGGAAATTTTGTCATGGAAAGGCGAGATTCAGCGATGAGCAAAACACAAGTCTATTTTCATCCCGATGGTCAGGAAGCGCTTGTCGAGCTGTTGTTTCAGCTTGCCGATGATGATTTTTTGCTGGCCTACCGCGGCTCGGAATGGCTTGGGTTGGCGCCGCATATCGAGGAGGACATCGCGTTTTCTTCTATCAGCCAGGACACGATGGGGCATGCGGCCATGTATTATCAGCTGCTTGAAGATCTTGGCTGTGGATCAGCCGACGAACTGGCGCACGCCCGCCCGGCTGCGGCCCGGCGCAACGCGGTGCTGCTCGAACGGGTAAACGGCCCGGGGCATTATTTGCGCGAGCCTCGCTATGACTGGGCATTCACCGTTGTTCGCCAGTACTTTTATACACAGGCGAAGCGCATCCGTCTTGAATCATTGACAAAAAGTGTGTATACGCCGTTGGCCGAGGTGGCGGCGAAAATTCAAGTGGAGCTGCACTACCATTTGCTTCATTGGCATACGTGGTTTGTCCAGCTGACGAATGCCCCGGGTGAAGCGCGGACGCGAATGACGAAAGCCATCCAAGACGTGGCGGCGGATTTTGCCGGCGTATTGACGCTCGGGGCGAAAGGAACGGAAATGGTGCGGTGGGGGCTGATTGATGAGGAAAAGGTGCTGACGGAAAACACGATTGCCGCGCTGGCGCCGGCGTTTGCCGAAGTGGGGCTTGATTGGCCGATGCCGTTTGGCATGAAACATGGCAACGGCCGCAACGGCGAACATACGCCGGATTTGGACGAAGCGCTGGCGACGTTGTCAGAAGTATACCGCGCCGTCCCGCATGCGGTCTGGTGATGCCGGCGCCGCTGTTGGCCAACGTGCGGCGTTGGGCATGACGCCTCTTTGTGACGGCGAAGTGTTTGTTGAAGAAGCAAAACGGCGCAGCATTGGCGGCACTAGGCAGCCAAAGCGGGAAAAACGGCAGCGGGTTGGAAAATGTGAGGGAGAACCATGACAAATGAAGAGGTTTGGAAAGCGTTAGAAACGGTGAAAGACCCAGAAATTCATTCGATTAGCATTGTCGATCTTGGGATGGTGGAACAGGTTGACGTTCGGGATGGAGCGGTCTCGGTCTGTCTGCTGCCGACGTTTCTCGGGTGTCCGGCGCTTGATATCATCCGCACGCGGGTTGAGGAAGCGGTGAAGCAAGCAGGGGCCTCGGCGGTGACGGTTGAGTTTCTCCGCCATCCGCCGTGGACGTCCGACCGGATCAGCGAAGCCGGACGTGAGCGGCTGAAGCAGTTTGGCATCGCTCCTCCGCCGCGGCAAATGCCGTCAGGGGCATGGCAAGTGGCGTGTCCATATTGCGGGGCGGAGCGGACTGTCATGGAAAATTTGTTTGGCCCGACCGCCTGCCGCAGCATTTTCTACTGCAAACAATGCAAAAATCCGTTTGAAGCGATGAAGCCTGTATTGGTTTCACGATAAGAAAAGGGAGAGGAGATGTTCGCCATGTTTAAAATGATCGCTTTGTACAAACAGCCGAAAGATAAGGAGCAATTCGACGCTCATTATTACGGAACGCATGTGCCGCTGACGGAAAAAATTCCGGGCCTGCGCAAAATCACAGTGACGAAAATTACCGGCACGCCGATGGGGACGGAAAGCGAGTATTATTTGTTGTGTGAAATGTATTACGACAGCCAAGAGGCGTTTCAAGAAGCGATGAAAACGAAAGAAGCGAAAGCATCGGCCAAAGATGTCATGTCGTTTGCCGGCGATCTCGTCACCTTTATGGTCGGTGAGGAAGTAGAGCATGAGTGAATGGAATTCCATTGCGGTGCGGCAAGAAGGAGCGGTCGGCATCATCGAGCTCGCCCGTCCTGATGTATTGAATGCGCTGAGCCGTCAAATGGTGGCGGAAATCGTTGCGGCAGTGGAAGCGTTTGATCGGAATGAGAAGGTGCGTGTCATTGTGTTGACCGGGCGTGGACGGGCGTTTGCGGCTGGGGCGGATATTCAAGAGATGGCAAAAGATGACCCCATTCGTCTTGAGTGGCTGAACCAGTTTGCCGATTGGGATCGCCTGTCCATCGTGAAAACGCCGATGATCGCCGCTGTGAACGGGTTGGCGCTAGGGGGAGGTTTTGAGCTGGCGCTTTCGTGCGACTTGATTGTCGCGTCGTCGGCGGCCGAATTTGGCTTTCCAGAAGTGAACCTTGGCGTCATGCCAGGTGCGGGAGGCACGCAGCGGCTGACAAAGCTCATCGGTCCGAAGCGGGCGCTCGAGTGGCTTTGGACTGGGGCGCGTATGTCGGCAAAAGAAGCCGAGCAGCTGGGGATTGTCAACCGCGTCGTCAGCCCGGAGCTTTTAATGGAAGAAACGATGAGGCTGGCCGGGCGTCTCGCTGAACAGCCGCCTTTGGCTCTCCGGCTGATCAAAGAGGCGGTGCAGAAAGCGGTCGACTATCCGCTGTATGAAGGCATGCAATTTGAGCGGAAAAACTTTTACCTATTGTTCGCCTCGGAAGACCAAAAAGAAGGAATGGCGGCATTCCTCGAAAAACGAAAGCCGCGCTTCCAAGGAAAATAAGGGGGGCGTTCGATGTACGAAACGATCCGTTATGAAGTGAAGGGACAAGTCGCCTGGCTGACGCTCAACCGTCCGGATCAGCTCAATGCGTTTACGGAGCAGATGAATGCGGAAGTGACGAAAGCGCTCAAACAAGCAGGGGCGGATCCAAACGTCCGCTGCGTGGTGATCACAGGCGCCGGCCGGGCGTTTTGTGCGGGGGAAGATTTGAGCGGCGTGACGGAAGAAATGGACCATGGCGACGTGCTGCGCTCCCGATACGCGCCGATGATGAAAACGCTTCATCATCTTGAAAAACCGGTTGTCGCGGCGGTGAACGGGGCGGCGGCCGGCGCGGGCATGAGCTTGGCGCTGGCGTGTGATTTCCGGCTTCTCTCGGAAAAGGCGAGTTTCGCTCCCGCGTTTATTCACGTCGGTCTTGTGCCGGACGCGGGCCATCTCTACTATTTGCCGCGTCTTGTCGGGAGGGCGAAGGCGCTTGAGCTTGCGGTGCTCGGGGAAAAAGTGACCGCCGAGGAAGCAGCTGCGCTCGGGCTGGCGACAAAGGTGATTCCTCTCTCTGATTGGGAGGAGGAAGTAAAGCAGTTTGCCGAGCGGCTCGCTGCCATGCCGACGAAGGCGATTGGACTCATCAAACGGCTGCTTCGCGAAGGCGAGGAAACAACGTTTGACCGCTACTTGGAACGGGAAGCGGAATGCCAGCGCATTGCGGGATTGACATCCGACCACCGCGAAGGCGTCAAGGCGTTCTTTGAAAAACGAAAACCACTATTCCAAGGAAACTAAGCAAGGGGGAAAAACGATGGCGACTGTCAAACAAAAGAAAATGGAACCGATGCCGACCAAACGCGATTTCTATCATTTGATTGTGAACGGGGAGCGGGTGGAAAGCGCCTCGGGCGAAACGTTTGTGGTCACCAATCCGGCCACTGGCGAACCGGTCGCCCGCGTCGCCAAAGGGACGCGCGAGGACGCCGAACGGGCGGTGCAGGCGGCAAGGCAAGCGTTTGACCGTGGGAAATGGCGTCATTTTCCGGTGCAAAAGCGGGCGCGCATCTTGTATCAAATTGCATCCATCATGCGCGAACGTTTCAATGAATTGGTGGAATTGGAAATTTTGAATACCGGCAAAGCGCTGTCAGCTGCCCAAGGACAAGTGATGCAGGCGATTGAAGACTTTGAATTTTTCGCCGGGGCGATCATTGGCCACCGCGGGGCGGTCAATCCGATGCCAGGGGCGTTTCACAACTATACGGAAAAAGAGCCGGTTGGCGTGTGCGCCCAAATCATTCCGTGGAACTACCCGCTCATGATGGCGGCTTGGAAAATCGCGCCTGCTCTTGCCGCAGGATGTTCGGTTGTCGTCAAACCGGCGTCGCTGACGCCGCTCACCTGCCTGGTGCTGGCGGAAATTTGCCACGAGGCCGGGGTGCCGGAAGGGGTCGTCAATGTGGTGACCGGCGCCGGGGCGGAAGTCGGCGACTATTTGGTGGAGCATCCGCTCGTCGACAAAGTCGCGTTTACCGGATCGACGCCGGTCGGGAAGGAAATTATGGAGAAAGCGTCGAAAACATTAAAACGGGTGACGCTCGAGCTGGGTGGCAAATCGCCGAGCCTTGTATTTGCGGACGCCGATTTGGAAGCGGCTGTCGCCGGCTCATTGTTCGGCATTTTCTACAACAGCGGACAATCGTGCGAGGCGCGCTCTCGCTTGTATGTGCATGAAAGCATTTATGACGCCTTTATGGAATCGTTCGTGGCCAAAACGAAGCAGCTGAAACTCGGCGACCCGTTTGATGCCGGCACGCATGTCGGGGCGATCATCAGCCGCGGGCAGCTGGAAGTGATCGATGAATACGTGCAATCGGCGGTCGCGGATGGAGCGACGATCGTTGCCGGAGGGAAAGAAGCGGTAGTCGAGGGATTTGAAAACGGTTACTGGTATGAACCGACGATTTTGACGAACGTCAACCATCAAATGAAAGCGGTTCGCGAAGAAATTTTCGGACCGGTTGTCGTCGTCATGAAATTCCGCGATGAAGCCGAAGCCGTTGAATTGGCGAACGATAGCGACTATGGGCTGGCCGCCGCCGTTTGGACGAAAGATCATGGCCGCGCCGTTCGTGTAGCGAAGCAGCTGCGTTCCGGCATTGTCATGGTCAACAGCCCATTCTCCGCCTTCCCGGGCACGCCGTTTGGCGGCTACAAACAGTCCGGATTCGGGCGCGAGCTGTCTGTCGAGGCGCTTGATTTGTACACAGAAACGAAAAGCGTGCTGTCGTATTACGGGCCGCGTCCGCTTAATCCGTTTGGCGTCTAAGGGCTTTTGCCGTTTGGCGTTTGCCAACATACGAGAGCGGGTCGCGTCCTTGGACGCAACGTTCAAGTTGCCGCCCTTGAAGGCAAGAGCGAATTCGGGCAAGCGTGAAGAGACGCGCCTGTCCGTTTGCTGAGCACCCCGTCGCGCGTGATGGGGTGCCCATTCATTTGACGGCGTCCGCCGCTTGGTGAGAGAGAACGCTAGCTCGATGCATCAGCCACCGTACATCAACACACGGGAGGGGGAAGACGATGATCGAACGCCTTGTTGTCGTCGGCAGCGGCGTGATGGGGAGAGGCATTGCGTATGTCGGCGCTGTCGGCGGGTTTCAGACGACCTTAGTGGACATTAAGCAAGAACAATTGGAGAGCGCCCAGAAGGAGATTGCTTCAATTTTTGAACAAGCGGTCGCTCGGGGGAAATTGACAACGGGCGAGCGGCAAGAAGCCGAGGCGCGCCTGTCGTATTCGCTTGATTTAGCCGGCGCTGTGCGCGATGCCGATTTGGTGATTGAGGCCGTGCCGGAAAAACTTGAATGGAAAAAGCAAGTGTTCGAGACGATTGACGCTCATGCGCCGGCGTCGTGCTATTTTGCGACGAATACGTCCACCATGAGCCCGACCGAAATCGGTTCGTTCACCAAACGGCCGGAGCGGGTGATCGCCATGCACTTTTTCAACCCGGTTCATAAAATGAAGCTTGTGGAAATCATCCGCGGGTTGGAGACGAGCGACGAAACGGCGCAAATGGCGAAGGAAGTCGCCGCGCGGATGGGGAAAGAAACCGTTGTCGTCAATGAATTTCCGGGATTCGTCACGAGCCGGATCAGCGCTCTTGTCGGCAATGAAGCGTTTTATATGCTGCAAGAAGGCGTGGGGACGCCGGAAGAAATCGACAAAGCGATCAAGCTCGGCCTCAATTTCCCGATGGGTCCGTTTGAGCTCGCGGATTTAGTCGGGCTCGATACGAGATTGAACAACTTAAAATATTTGCACGAAAAACTCGGAGAAAAATACCGCCCGGCGCCGCTGTTGGAGCAATACGTCAAAGCGGGGCGGCTCGGCCGCAAAACAGGCCGCGGCGTCTATGACTATACGAATCGGGAAAACGGCTGATCTGTCGAAAAAGGATGGGGGAGAATATGAACAGAGAAGTTGTGATTGTCGATGCGGTGCGCACACCGATTGGCCGCTACAAGGGCGCGTTGAAAGACGTCAGGCCGGATGATTTGGCGGCTGTTGTCATCCGGGCGCTTATCGAGCGAAATCCGGGTTTGCCGGTCGAACAAATTGATGATGTCGTTTTTGGCAACGCCAACCAAGCCGGCGAGGACAACCGCAACGTCGCCCGCATGGCGGCGCTGTTGGCCGGGCTGCCCATTGAAGTCGCAGGGGTGACGGTCAACCGGCTGTGCGGTTCAGGGCTTGATGCGGTCAATTATGCGGCGCGGGCGATTTTGGCCAATGAGGCCGATATCATGATCGCCGGCGGCGTGGAAAGCATGACGCGCGCTCCGTTTGTCATGCCGAAACCGGCAAGCGATTTCCCGCGCGGCAACATCGAGATGTACGATACGACGATTGGCTGGCGCTTTATCAATCCGAAAATGCACGAAATGTACGGCACCGACAGCATGCCGCAGACGGCGGAAAACGTAGCGAAGCGGTTCGGCGTGACGCGCGAGGCGCAAGATGAGTTTGCCTACGAAAGCCAAATGAAAGCGAAACAAGCGATCGAAACGAATCGGTTTGCGGATGAACTCGTGCCGGTTGTATACCACGATCGAAAAGGCAACCGCGTTGTCGTCGATAAAGACGAGCATCCGCGTCCGGATACGACGTTGGAGAAGCTGGCGAAGCTGCCGCCGTTGTTTGAAAACGGCACGGTGACAGCCGGCAACTCGTCCGGCATTAACGACGGGGCGGCGGCGCTTTTGTTAATGAGCGCCGAAAAGGCAAAAGAACTCGGGCTCAAGCCGCTGGCTGCCTATGTCACTTCAGCGGTCGCCGGCGTTGAACCGGCCGTCATGGGAATCGGCCCGGTTTTTGCGACGCGCAAAGCGTTGCGCCGCGCCGGGTTGTCGCTTGACGACATCGGGCTTGTCGAGCTGAACGAAGCGTTCGCCTCACAGGCGCTAGAGTGCATTCGCCAGCTAGAGCTCGACCGGTCGAAAGTGAACGTCAACGGGGGAGCGATTGCCCTTGGCCATCCGCTTGGCGCGAGCGGCGCCCGCATTTTGACGACATTGATTTACGAAATGCGAAAACGCGGCGTCACCTATGGCTTGGCAACGATGTGCATCGGCGTCGGCCAAGGAATCGCCACCATTGTGAAAAACGCAGACGAACGGTGAGGGTATTTCGCTAGGCCGGCCTTGTCGCGGCGGTTTGGCGAAATGACGCCGGATCGGGCTGCGGCCGCCCGTTGGCGCGCCGCCGAGAGCCGCCTGCTTTTTAGCGGTGCGGCTCTTTTTTATTCCGTTTGTTTTTCGTCCGTCTTGCCAGCGTGAGAAAAGTTTGTTACGATTATAGTTCGAAAACAAGATAAAGGGAGTTTCATTGGATGAATACGCGCTCACTCATTTTTACCATTTACGGCGACTACATCCGCCATTACGGCGGTGAAATTTGGATCGGGAGCCTCATCCGCCTCCTCCGCGAATTCGGCCATAACGACCAGGCGGTGCGGGCGGCGGTGTCGCGCATGAGCAAACAGGGCTGGATTCGGGCGGAAAAACGCGGCAATAAAAGCTACTATTCCCTTACAGTGCGCGGCGTCAAGCGGATGGAGGAGGCGGCGCGGCGCATTTACAAAACGCGTCCCGAGCATTGGGACGGAAAATGGCGCATTCTTGTTTACACCATCCCCGAGAACAAGCGGCACTTGCGCGACGAGCTGAGGAAGGAGCTTGTATGGAGCGGATTTGGCACGATTTCCAACAGCTGCTGGATTTCACCGAATGATTTGAAGCAGCAAGTATACGACTTGATCGACAAGTATGACATCCGCCCGTACGTCGATTTTTTCCTCGCCGAATACGACGGTCCGCATACGAACAAACGGCTTGTGGAAACGTGCTGGAACTTGGACGAGATCAACCAAAAATACGAGCAGTTCATTGCCGTCTACAGTCAAAAATATGTCATTGACAAACATAAAATTGAGCGCGGCGAAATGTCGGACGCGGAATGTTTTGTCGAGCGGACGAAGCTCGTCCATGAGTACCGGAAGTTTTTGTTCATCGACCCCGGCCTGCCGGAAGAGCTGCTGCCGAATGAATGGATGGGAAGCCATGCCGCCGCCTTGTTCAACGACTATTACCAACAGCTCGCCGCGCCGGCCAGCCGTTTCTTTGAAGCGGTGTTTCAGGAAGGGGCAGAGCTTGACAAAAAAGAAGAGGAAGAGATATCGGTGGAATGAACCGGGATGCACGGCGTACCGACAGCTGTGCATCCCGGTTGCCGTTTATGGAACGTTTGGTATAGGAGTGTGGAAGAGGAAAGTTGCCTCCGAATGTGCTGTCTTCATGAAAAAATCACCAACTGCCGGAACGATTTCCTGCATCAGTTGTCCACCCGCTCGATCCGCGAAAACCAAGTGGTGTACGTGGAGGACTTGCGTGTGCGGAGCATGCAAAAAAACTGCAAGTTTGCCAAATCCGTTTCCGATTCCGCTTGGGGGCGTTTTCTCAATATGCTTGAGTATAAAACGACATGGTACGGGCGGACGGTGGCTCGTGTCGCGAGCATCTTCCCGTCCAGCTAATTGTGCTCGTGCTGCTGGCATCGGCAGGTTGAGATGAAGTCGCTTGGCATCTGCGAGTGTATGTGCCCGAACGGCGGAGCCGAACATGACCGGGACCATAACGCCGCCCGAAATATCCTGAATGAAGGGTTTCGTTTGTTGTCGTTGCAGGGAAGTCGAACTGTGGGATGCACGGGGATGGCTTGGTGAACAACCTACCGAAGAGCGGGTGTTACCAAGAATCCCCCCACTTCGAAACATTAGTGTAGGTGGGAGAGCGTTCAAGTTACACTCAAATTATTCTCATTTTCATAAAAATATGGTATTGTTAATGTATAACGATTTTTTCACGTTTGTTGAATATAATGAATGATGTTTGTCGTTTTCTTGATCTTCGTTATCCAATCACAAGGGGGTGATGGACAACATCAGCAACGCCGAGCTGGCTATATAGATGCAATTTGA
>NZ_JHUS01000045.1:0-14048 GCF_000691465.1 Geobacillus sp. CAMR5420 | reverse complement strand
AGGGTGCGAAATGTGAGTCTTTACTAAACTCATCAAACGAAATCGTTGCTGTTCATAGAGGGAGCTTTAGCATCAATGGTACTACTTACAATGGGGGGCCGAAAATGATTAAACCGGTATATGATTTTATTCGAGCAGCAATGCAAAATTAACTATAGGAGTGTTTGGAAGTTGAATTAATGGATCGTATGCTTTCCCGATTTTAAAAACATGGACTTACTATTTCTAAAAGGTGTGAACAGATCATGAATGATATTTGCCGTTTGCTTAATCTTCGTTATCCGATCATTCAAGGGGGGATGGGCAACATCAGCAACGCCGAGCTGGCGAGCGCCGTGTCGGAAGCAGGGGGGCTCGGAACGATCGGCGCGGGGACGATGCCGCCTGATGAGGTGGAGGCGCTGATCGTTGAAACGAAGCGGCGCACGAATCGCCCGTTTGCGGTGAACATTCCGCTGCAAGTGACGCCGCACGCCGCGGAGATCGCCGAACTCGTCATCCGCCATCAAGTGCCGGTCGTTTCGCTTTCCGCCGGCAATCCGGCGCCGTGGATTCCGCGTTTTGCGGAACATGGCATCAAGGTGCTTGTCGTCGTCGCTTCGGTCAACCAAGCGCAAAAAGCGGAGGCGGCCGGGGCGGATGTCGTCGTCGCCGAGGGGTATGAGGCGGCAGGCATCAACTCACCGCTTGAGTTGACGACGATGACGCTCATTCCGCAGGTCGTCAGCGCCGTCCGCATTCCTGTCATCGCTGCCGGCGGCATCGGCGATGGGCGCGGGCTGCTTGCCGCGTTGGCTCTCGGCGCCCAAGGGGTGCAGCTCGGCACAAGGCTTGTGGCAACGAAGGAAGCTCCGTTTCATGACGCGTATAAACGACGGCTTGTCGAGGCAAAGGAAAATGAAACGGTCATTGTCGGCCGTTCGGTCGGGCGCATCCGCCGCGTCATGCGCACGCCGTATGTCGAGAAGCTGCTTGAGTATGAACAGCAAGGCATGCCTCTTGACGAGTTTCAACAATATACATCGGAAGATCGTCATCGCCGCGGCGCCCTTTTTGGCGATTTCCATGAAGGATTTATCAATGCGGGGCAAATCGCCGGTTTGATCGACGACGTGCCAACGGTGGCCGAGCTGTTTGAACAAATGATGACGGAAGCGAAAACGCAGTGGCAATCATTATCCGAACTGTTTCGCTGATGTACGAAAGACGCCTGTCAAACGGCGTCTTTTTTTGGCGATGAAAAATGGGGTGGCAGAGGGTTGACACGGGTAACCAACATCGTTACTATAAAAATAGTATAACGTTATTATAACGTAATAATATTTTTTGTTATATTAACTTGAAAACGCTTTCAAGCAGTAAAGCAAAGGAGAGGGGACGCGATGAAGGTCATGCTATCGCCAAACATGTCGCAAAGCTTCGATTTGTTTTTCCAAATGCGTGAGCATGAACAGGTGGTGTTTTGTCTCGATGAAGCGACTGGCCTAAGGGCGATCATTGCCATTCACAGCACCGCGCTTGGGCCGGCGCTCGGCGGCTGCCGGATGCATCCGTATGCGACGACGGAAGAGGCGCTTGCCGATGCGCTGCGGCTGTCAAAAGGGATGACGTATAAATGTTTGGCCGCAGATGTCGATTTTGGCGGCGGCAAAGCGGTGATCATCGGCGACCCGCGCAAAGACAAATCGCCGGAACTGTTTCGCGCGTTCGGCCAGTTCGTGGAGTCATTAGGCGGCCGGTTTTACACGGGCACCGATATGGGGACGACGCCGGACGATTTCGTGCACGCCATGAAAGAGACGAATTGCATCGTCGGCGTTCCGGAAGCGTATGGCGGAAGCGGCGACTCATCCGTGCCGACTGCTGAGGGCGTTGTTTACGGCATTCAGGCGACGAACGATGTTGTGTTCGGCAGCAAGCACTTGCACGGCAAAACGTATGCGGTGCAAGGGCTCGGAAAAGTCGGAAAAAAAGTGGCGCTTCGTTTGCTTGAAGAAGGGGCGGATCTGTATGTGTGCGATTTGAACGAAGCGGCAGTCAAAGAGGTCATGGCGTACGGCAAGCAAATCGGGGCGGCCGTCAAGCCGGTGAACGGAACGGATATTTATCGCGTCCAAGCCGATGTGTTCATCCCGTGCGCATTTGGCGGCGTCATCAACGATGAAACGATCGCCGAGCTGCGAGTGAAAGCGGTCGTCGGTTCGGCGAACAATCAGCTGGCCGACAAACGCCACGCCCGCATGTTGAAAGAAAAAGGCATCGTATATGCCCCCGATTATATCGTCAACGCCGGCGGCCTCATTCAAGTGGCTGATGAACTGTACGGGGCGAACAAAGAGCGGGTGTTGGCGAAAACGAAAGCGATTTACGATACATTGCTCGCCATTTATGCACGGGCTGAATCAGAAGGAATGACGACGGTTGAGGCAGCCGACCAATTTTGCGAAGAGCGGCTCGAGAAACGCAAACGCCGCAATCATTTTTTCACCCACCAAAAGCGGCCGAAGTGGGATGTTCGCCATTAACGTGCATTCATGCGAAAAGATTTATCTGAAAATAAATAATCGTATTATCATTCAAAATAAAAAGTAGAAGAAGTCGTGGGGGGAGAAGGATCATGAACCAGATCGTGTCACGATTGGCCATTCCCGTCTTGTTCGGAGCACTCATGTTCTCTGGCTGCGGGGGAGGGGAAAAGACGGCGACCGATGGCGGAAAAGAAGAAGCGGCGGAGAACAAAACGGTTACGATCGGCGTCACGCCGGAATATCCGAAAAAGCTGAAGCTCGTCATCAATAAACAAGCGGCCGAAAAGCAAGGGATCAAACTGAAGCCGGAGTGGGACCAAATGGCGGAATACATGGAATGAAAGGATGAGTGCTGTTGTTGACATCCATCACAGGAGCAGTGGAATCGGGGCTGATTTACGCCATTATGGCGCTGGGAGTGTATTTGTCGTTTCGTGTGTTGGATTTCCCGGATTTAACCGTGGACGGCAGCTTTGTAACCGGAGCCGCGGTGGCGGCGACGTTGATTGTCCATGGCGTCAATCCGTTTGCCGCGACGTGTCTGGCGCTTTTCGTTGGATTCGCCGCCGGGTGTATGACCGGGCTTCTTCATACAGCCGGGAAGATCAACCCGCTTTTGTCCGGCATTTTAATGATGATCGCCTTGTATTCGATCAATCTTCGCATCATGGGGCGTTCGAACGTGCCGCTTTTGAATGAGAAGACGGTGTTTACAATCATTCAAGAATGGGGGACGAACATCGGACTTGACGCAGCCGCGGCCAAAACATGGGGAATTCTCCTGTCGATGACATTGCTTGCTCTTTTGTTGAAATGGTTCACCGACTGGTTTTTGCAGACGGAAATCGGGCTTGCGATTCGGGCGACGGGCGATAATCTGCGCATGATTCGCAGCCTGTCGGCCAACACGAGTTCGCTCATTGTGTTGGGGCTCGGGCTGTCCAACGCCATGGTCGCGTTTTCAGGGGCGCTTGTCGCCCAGTACGGGGCGTTCGCCGATGTCGGGATGGGAATCGGCATGATCATTATCGGCCTTGCTTCGGTCATTATCGGTGAAGCGGTATTGGGAACGAAAACGATCGCGCGGACCACGCTTGCCGTGATCGGCGGGGCGATTCTATACCGCATTGTCGTGAGCCTTGCCTTGCGCGTCCAATTTCTTGAGACGGGGGATGTGAAGCTGATTACAGCATGCATGGTCGTTTTGGCCCTTGTGGTTCCCCAGCTCGTCCGCCAACAACAAGAGAAAAAACGAAAAGAAGCAAAAAGACGAATCCAAGCCGAGGCGGCAGCGGCGGCCGCTGTTGGAAAGGGTGGGGCGGATGTTGCAATTAAACGGGATTTATAAAGTGTTTCATGAGGGGACGCCGGATGAAAAAATCGCCCTTCAAAACATTCACTTAACGCTGCAAAAAGGCGATTTTGTCACCGTGATCGGCAGCAACGGCGCAGGCAAATCGACGTTGATGAATGTGATTTCAGGAGTGATGTTCCCGGATGAAGGGACGATTTGGATCGACGGTCAAGATGTCACGATGATGCCGGAATACGTCCGTTCTCGCTATATCGGAAGAGTGTTTCAAGATCCGATGGCGGGAACGGCGCCGAACATGACGATTGAGGAAAATTTGGCGATGGCGTACGCCCGCAATCAAACGCGCACGCTCCGCCGCGGGGTGACGAAAAAACGGCGCGATGAGTTTCGCGAGCTGCTCGCCACCCTTCATCTCGGATTGGAGGATCGCCTCGGGGCGAAAGTCGGCTTGCTCTCGGGCGGGGAGCGGCAGGCGTTGTCGTTGCTGATGGCGACCTTCACCGAACCGTCCATTTTGCTTCTCGATGAACATACAGCAGCGCTTGACCCAGCGAGAGCAGAGTTGATCACCAACTTAACAAAAGAGATTGTCGAGCGCTACCGCCTGACGACGTTGATGGTCACCCACAATATGCAGCAAGCCATCGAGTTAGGAAACCGCCTCATCATGATGGATAAAGGGCAGATTATTTTGGAAGTGGATGAAGCGGAAAAGAAGCGCTTGACGGTGGAGAAGCTGTTGGCGGAATTTCGGCGCATTCGTGGGGAACAGCTCGCAAGCGACCGCGCGGTATTGAGTTGATATTGTCAGGATGAGGAGGAATGGTATGGAACTCAACTTCCCGATCGTGCAAGTATTGAATGAAGACGGAACGGTCGTGCAGCCTGAGTATCGTGAACGAATCACAAAACCGTTGACGATGACGATGTACCGTCATCTTATTCGAACGCGGACGTTTGACCGAAAATGTGTCAGTCTCCAACGACAAGGCCGCATCGGGACGTATGTGCCGTACGAAGGGCAAGAGGCGTGTCAAGTTGGAAGTGCGCTCGCGCTCAACGATGGGGATTGGATGTTTCCTACTTATCGCGACCATGGAGCGATGATGACGTTCGGCCGGCCGTTGACGACAACCCTTTTGTACTGGAAAGGGCGGACGGAAGGATGCGTCCCTCCTGAAGGGAAAAAGATTGTGCCGCCAAGCGTCCCGATTGCCACCCAGCTTCCTCAAGCAGCGGGGGCGGCATGTGCGGAAAAGTGGAAGGGAACGAACAACGCAGTCCTTGTGTACTTCGGCGACGGCGCGACATCGGAAGGGGATTTTCATGAAGGGTTGAACTTTGCGAGCGTTTTTGACGCACCTGTCGTCTTTTTCAACCAAAACAACCAATATGCGATTTCCGTTCCGATCACCCGGCAGATGAAGACGAAAACGATTGCCCAAAAGGCGCTGGCGTATGACATTCCCGGCATCCGCATCGATGGGAATGACGTGTTTGCGGTGTATTTCAAAACGAGAGAGGCGCTCGAGCGGGCGAGAAGCGGAGGGGGGCCGACGTTAATCGAAGCGGTGACATGGCGTTACGGCGCCCATACGACATCCGATGATCCGTCCAGATACCGCGACCAGGAAGAGAGCAAGAAACGACGCGAAACGACCGATCCGATCAAGCGGGTCGAACGCTTGATGCAGCGAGAAGGATGGTGGGATGAAGAATGGGCGAATCAAGTGCAAGCGGAAGTAGATGCGGAAATCGAGCAGGCGGTGGCCGAAATGGAACGTTATCCAAAGGCGGATGCGTCGGACATGTTTGACTTTGTGTTCGCCCAACCGACATGGACGATTGCGGAGCAGAAAGAAGCGTATCTTCAGTGGAAGCGGGGGATGGAAAGATGATCACCAAAGTAGGCGTCAAATCGCTCACCATCGTGCAAGCGGTCAATGATGCGCTTCGTACCATGCTAAAAGAGCGTGAAGATGTCATCCTGCTCGGGGAAGATATTGGAAAAAATGGCGGTGTGTTTCGCGCCACCGAAGGATTGCTGGAGGAATTTGGCGAGGAGAGGGTGATGGACACGCCGTTAAGCGAGGCAGGATTTACTGGTGCAGCGATTGGAATGGCGCTTGGTGGATTTCGTCCGGTCGTCGAAATTCAATTTTTAGGTTTTATCTATCCAGCCTATGAACAAATCATGACCCATGCAGCGCGCATGCGTGCGCGGACGAGAGGGCATTTTACCGTGCCCTTGGTCATTCGCGCCCCGTACGGCGCGGGCGTGCGGGCCCCGGAAATTCATTCGGACAGCACGGAAGCGCTGTTTACCCATATGCCAGGCATCAAAGTCGTCTGTCCCGCGTCGCCGTATGACGCCAAAGGGTTGCTCATCGCCGCGATTGAAGACCCGGACCCTGTTCTCTTCTTAGAACCGATGCGCAGTTATCGTGCGTTTCGCGAAGACGTTCCGGAAGGAAAATATACGATTGAAATTGGCAAAGGGAAAAAACTACGTGAAGGGGACGACGTGACCGTCATCGCCTGGGGCGCTATGGTGCCGGTCGCCATGAAGGCGGCGGAAGAAGCGAAGAAAAAAGGGATTTATGCCGATGTCATCGACTTGCGTACGCTTTACCCGCTTGACAAGGACATCATCGCCGAGTCGGTGCAAAAGACAGGGAGAACCGTGATCGTTCAGGAAGCGCATGCGACGGGTGGATTGGCCAATGATATTCTCGCTGTCATCAACGATACTTCGTTTTTCTATCAAAAAGCGCCGGTCGAACGGGTGACGGGATTTGACGTTCCTGTGCCGCTTTTCGCTTATGAAGACGATTATTTGCCAACGCCGTCGCGCGTGCTGCACGCGATGGAAAAAGTGATGCGTTTCTAGTTGCATCCGACATGAATCGGAAGCGCAAAGAAAGAGCCATGCCTTTTCGGCTGGCTCTTTTTCTTTCTTCGATAAGCCGTATGACGGCCGCGTCGATCGTTTTTTGCGCAGCCATCTCGTTGATGGGATGGTGCTGATGTTACTCCCGATGATCGGCCAGCTGTTCGCGATACTCTTTTCCTTTTTGCACGTATGTATCAATCGACAGCTGGATGAGCTCAAGGTCTTTGTCCGTCAGTTCACGCACCACTTTTCCAGGCGAGCCAATGACGAGTGAGCGGGGCGGAATCTTTTTGCCGGACGGAATCAACGTGTTGGCGCCGATGATGCATTCTTCACCAATTTCAGCCCCGTCCAAAATGGTCGACCCCATGCCGATGATCGAGCGCCGGCGGATCGTGCAGCCGTGAAGGATCACATTATGCCCGACCGTCACTTCGTCTTCCACAACGAGCGGCGACCCTTCGTACAAATGGCAGGTCGTATTGTCTTGAATGCTCGTTCGGGCGCCGATCGTAATCGGTCCTTCATCGCCGCGCAGCACCGCATTAAACCAAATGGTCGATTCCGGACCGACGGTGACGTCTCCGATCAAATAGGCTCCCGGGGCAATGAATGCGGTTTCATGAACATTCGGACGTTTTCCGTTATACGGGTATAGCATCCCCACATCCCCCTTCATTTGGTGAACTGTGTCATGATCAGTATAACACATTTTGCACGGGGACGGGCACGATATCTTTTTCCTTAAAAGAAGCGTCGATTCATGTACCAATTGCGGTGAACACAAAGATGCAGATGAGATGGAAAAGAGGAAATGGTGCTGTTGGGGAAACGACGATTCCCTGCCATTGATTATACATGTCAACGAAAAGCGGAAAAAGGTTTTTTCCGATAACGAAGAAAACGGAAAGGGAGAAATATTTTTTTGGAATTTTTATTTAAATAATATTATTTTTCTTAATATTATTGTTTTATTTACCTTACTATAAATCATACAAAATTTTTTTGACAATATAAACATAATGAATTATTATATTAAAAGAATTTAAAGGAGGTAGGTAGTGGTTATGTCACCCATTGATAAGCAACAAATCGCTGCCAGCGTTCCCCAGCGCGGCTTTTTCGGCCATCCGAAAGGGCTGTTTACGCTCTTTTTCACCGAGTTTTGGGAGCGCTTTTCGTACTACGGCATGCGCGCCATTTTAGTGTACTACATGTATTACGAAGTATCGAAAGGCGGGCTCGGGCTTGATGAGCATCTGGCGCTTGCGATTATGTCGATTTATGGGGCGCTTGTGTACATGTCCGGAATCATTGGCGGCTGGCTTGCCGACCGGGTGTTTGGCACGTCGCGCGCGGTCTTTTACGGCGGCCTTCTCATTATGGCTGGTCATATCGCCCTGGCGATTCCGGGCGGGGTGACGGCGCTGTTTGTGTCGATGGCGCTCATCGTCTTGGGAACCGGGTTGTTGAAACCGAACGTTTCGAGCATTGTCGGCGATATGTACAAGCCTGGCGATGACCGCCGCGACGCCGGATTTAGCATTTTTTACATGGGGATTAACCTTGGCGCCTTTTTGGCTCCGCTTGTTGTTGGAACTGCCGGGATGAAGTACAACTTCCACCTTGGCTTCGGACTTGCGGCCGTCGGGATGTTTCTCGGGCTTGTCGTATTTGTGGCGACAAGAAAGAAAAACCTCGGGTTGGCGGGGACGTACGTGCCCAACCCGCTGACGCCGGCAGAAAAGAAAAAAGCGGCTTCGATCATGGCCATGGGGGTGGTCGTGATTGCCGTGCTGCTAGCCATCTTGATTCCGAACGGTTGGTTCACTGTGGAAACGTTTATTTCCCTTGTCGGCATCTTAGGAATCATCATCCCGATCATCTATTTTGTCGTCATGTACCGCAGCCCGAAAACGACGGCGGAGGAGCGGTCGCGCGTGATCGCTTACATTCCGTTGTTCGTCGCTTCAGCGATGTTTTGGGCGATTCAAGAACAAGGATCGACGATTTTGGCGAACTATGCGGACAAGCGGACGCAGTTGGATGTCGCAGGCATCCACTTGTCGCCTGCATGGTTCCAGTCGCTGAACCCGTTATTTATTATCATTTTGGCTCCGGTGTTCGCATGGATGTGGGTGAAGCTCGGTAAACGGCAGCCGACGATCCCGCAAAAATTCGCGCTCGGCTTGTTGTTCGCCGGCCTGTCGTTCATCGTCATTCTCGTGCCGGGGCATTTGAGCGGCGGGGGGCTCGTCCATCCGATCTGGCTTGTGTTAAGCTATTTCATCGTCGTGCTTGGTGAACTTTGCCTGTCGCCGGTCGGCCTGTCGGCGACGACGAAACTTGCGCCTGCGGCCTTCTCGGCGCAAACGATGAGCCTTTGGTTTTTATCGAACGCCGCCGCGCAAGCGATCAACGCCCAGCTCGTCCGCTTCTATACGCCGGAAAACGAAACGGCCTATTTCGGCACGATCGGCGGGGCGGCGGTTGTGTTAAGCGTCATCTTGTTTTTGCTCGCCCCGAGCATTCAGCGGCTCATGAAGGGTGTTCGTTAATATCACGCTGACTTTTGTATCAACAGGGAAAACAGATGATCCAAAAGATTACAAATCTGTGACAGGATGCTCTGCGTTGGCAGAGCGTCTTTTTTTATTCAAAAAATATTTACATAAATCAAAAAATAAGTTCAGATGGTGTTTACAAAAATGGATTACGATGGAATAGAAAAAGAGGAAAGGGGAGAAAAGCGGATGGCGTTTCTTGAGCTGGTCGAGGTGACGAAATCGTATGGAGGCAAAAAGAGCGCGGTCGAGAATGTGAATGTCGCGATTGAATCAGGGGAGTTTTTTGTTCTTGTTGGCCCATCGGGATGCGGCAAAAGCACGATTTTGCGGCTGATCGCTGGCCTTGAGCCGCTGACATCAGGATATGTGCTGATCGATGGGCAGGTGGCGAATGATTGGCCCCCTCACGCCCGCCGGTTATCGATGGTCTTTCAAAATTATGCGCTATATCCCCATTTGACGGTGGAGCAAAATATGCGGATTGTCTTGCAGGCGCAAAAGGTGCCGAAAGAAGAACAAGTGAAACGTTGCATGGAAGCGGCGGAATTGCTTGGATTGACCGATGTGCTGCATAGGAAGCCGCGGGAATTGTCAGGGGGGCAGCGTCAACGCGTTGCCTTAGGGCGAGCGATTGTCGCGCAGACTCCGCTTTGTTTGATGGATGAACCGCTCTCCAATTTAGATGCCAAGCTGCGTGCGAAAATGAGGAGCGAGCTTCGACGTTTGCAACGTCAGCTCGGCATGACTGTGATTTATGTCACGCACGATCAGACGGAAGCGATGACCATGGCTGACCGGATGATGATTTTGCATGACGGCCGTCCGCAACAAATCGGCAGTCCGCTTGATGTATACAATAGCCCAGATAACACGTTTGTCGCTTCATTTATCGGAACACCGCCGATGAATTTGGCGGAAGCGCATGTGCTGAACCATTCCCTCTTATTGCAAAACGAGCGGCCCATCCATCTTCTGCGTCGTTCTTTGCCGAAGGCTGAACGGGTGATCGTCGGACTGCGGCCGGAACATATTGAGCCGGCGGAATCAGGAGAAGAATCTATGGCCGTCAAAGTCAGCCATGTCGAGTGGCTCGGCAATGAAACGTTAGTGACGTTTGAGTTGGCAAAAAATCTTTATTGGACAGCACGATGGAATGGACAATGGCGCATCCGCTTGGGAGAGGTGGTGCCATTGACGTTTGATGAGCAGGATTTCCTGTTTTTCGATGCGTCTGGAAAGCGAATTGGAGCCCCGTCCATCAAGCGGGAGGAGGTGCGGGTTCACCAATGAATGAGCGTGTTTCAACGGTTCCCTCCCCAGCGTCATGGTCGGTCCGGACGAAGCGGGAGGCGCGGCAGGCCGCAATAAAATCGTGGTTGGAAGGGATGGTGTATCTTTGTCCTTCGCTCCTACTGTTTGGCGTGTTTCTCTTTTACCCGTTGGGGAGAACGATGTATTTAAGCGTGTTTCACACCGATTATCAAGGGCACCCGACGGAATTTGTCGGTTTGGCGCATTTTGTTGCTCTTCTTCAAGATGCATCGTTTTGGCATAGTTTGAAGGCGACGGTTCTATTTGCGGTGCTCACTGTCCCGACGACGGTCGCCGTTTCGTTCGGTTTAGCGTTGCTCGCTCATGAAACACGGAAAGGAATCGGGATCTTTCGGACGATTTTTGCCTCTACGATGGGGATGAGCGTGGGAGTCGCTTCGGTGATTTGGATGTTTATGTACAATCCGGCGATCGGGATCATCAATCGTTTGGTGTCTGCGATCGGCGGGACTCCTGTTTCATGGCTTCTTGACCAGGACACGGCATTGTATGCGGTGGCGGCGGCGACGATTTGGATGAATATCGGACTGACCTTTTTATTGTTGCTGGCCGGTCTGCAAAACATCGATCCATCCTTGTACGAAAGCGCCCGCATCGCTGGAATGAGCTATTGGCGACAGTTGTGGACAGTGACTGTGCCGCTGTTGTCGCCGACGTTGTTTTTTGTCACGACGGTCTCGCTTATTCAAGCGCTGCAAACGTTTGGACAAATTGACTTTTTAACGAAAGGCGGGCCGGTGGAGGCTACGAATGTGTTCGTTTACGCGATTTACCGGGAAGCGTTCGTCAACTATCAGTTTGGTTCCGCGAGCGCGCAAGCCCTTGTCCTTTTTCTCATCATCGCCATCGTCACGTTTTTGCAGTTTCGGTTTGCTGAGAGGAAGGTGCACTACCAATGAAAATAGCGCGGGCAACGGCTCACTATGTGTTGTTATGCCTATGCTCGGTTGTCATCTTGTTTCCAGTGGCTTATGCTCTTCTGATGAGTTTGATGGATGGAGCCGCTATTTTGTCAGGACGCCTATGGCCTGAGAAGGGGACATTGGTCAATTATGAGGCCGCGTTTCAACAGGCTCCGCTTGGGAGATATTTATGGAACAGCTTTTTTGTGGCTTTCATGATTACAGTGGGGCGCCTCATCGTGTCAAGTCTCGCCGCTTTCGCTTTTGTGTTTCTCCGTTTTCCCGGTCGGGATCGGTGGTTTTACGTGTGCATTGCCACGATGCTCGTTCCGTGGGAAGCGACTGTGATCCCAAATTTTTTGACCATCCAAGCGCTTGGCTGGACAAACCATTACGCAGGACTCATCGTGCCGTTTTGGGCGATGGCATTTGGCATCTTTTTATTGCGGCAACAGTTTAAGCAAATTCCGCACGAGCTGTATGAGGCGGCGCAGTTGTCTGGGGTGGGGAATTTCCGCTTTTTTTGCCGCGTCGTGCTGCCGCTTTCAAAAACGAGTTTGGTGACGCTGGCTGTTTACAGTTTTTTGGACGCTTGGAATATGTATTTATGGCCGCTGCTCGTTACAAACGATGACCGTGTCCGCACCGTGCAGATCGGGCTCAAGCAGCTGCAGACGCAAGAGATCGCCAGCAGCTGGGGCGTCGTTATGGCAGCGGCGGTTATCGCGATGCTTCCAACTTTGTTGCTGTTGTTTGCTGGACAGAAGCAATTGCGAAAAGGGCTTATGCAAGGAGCGATTCAATAGCGAGGAGGAGAAACAAGATGAGAAAGGTTTTAGCCAGTTTCTTAGCTTTAATGTTTATTGGATTTGCCGCGGGATGCTCAAGCGAAGATGCGGGCAAAGCGGCGGGAGGCAAAACAGAAGTGGTGTTTTGGCATTCGATGAGCGGGGATTTGGAGCCGGTCTTAAATGACATTGTCGCTGATTTTAACCAAACCCATCCAGAGATTGAGGTGAAGCCAGTATTTCAAGGCACCTATGAGGAGGCGCTGACGAAATGGAATGCGGCAGCAGGGACAAAAGACGCCCCGACGATCATGCAGACGTTTGAAGTCGGAACAAAGCATATGATCGACAGTGGAAAGATTGTTCCAGTGCAAACGTGGATCGATAAAGACAAGTATGATGTCTCACAATGGGAGAAAAACATTGTCAATTATTATACCGTGAACGGGCGGATTTACTCGATGCCATTTAACTCATCCACCCCTGTACTCATTTATAACAAAGATGCGTTCCGCGAAGCCGGGCTTGATCCGGAAAAACCGCCTCTCACCTATAGCGAGTTGAAGGAAGCGGCGAAAAAGCTGACAAAGAAAAAAGGAAAAGAAACCGAACGGTACGGATTCTCGATTTTGAACTACGGCTGGTTTTTTGAAGAAATGGTGGCCGTACAAGGCGGACTGTATGTGAACAACAACAATGGACGGAGCAGTGATGCGACAAAAGCGGTATTCAATGGAGATGAGGGGAAGCGCG
Source organism: Geobacillus sp. CAMR5420 (assembly GCF_000691465.1). NCBI lineage: Bacteria > Bacillati > Bacillota > Bacilli > Caryophanales > Anoxybacillaceae > Geobacillus > Geobacillus sp. CAMR5420. The sequence continues at coordinate 970 of NZ_JHUS01000045.1, read as the reverse complement.
TATTTGAGCTGATCAGCGACATGTACCGAGACGGCACGTTTTACAACGCCGGTCAAAACTGGGACGACATGCGCGCCGCCTTCCAAGCAGGAAAAATCGCCATGTATTTGGATTCGTCCGCTGGTGTAAAAACGTTGATCGATAACTCGCCATTTGACGTTGGCGTTTCGTATTTGCCTGTCCCGGATGGCGTGGAACGTCAAGGCGTCGTAATTGGCGGCGCTTCGCTCTGGATGATGAAAGGAAGCAGCGAAAAGGAGCAAAAAGCGGCGTGGGAGTTCATGAAATACTTGACAACCGCTCCTGTCCAAGCTGAGTGGCATGTGCGCACAGGGTATTTTGCCATTAACCCGGCTGCGTACGATGAGCCGCTCGTCAAAGAGGAGTGGGCGAAATACCCACAATTAAAAGTGACGGTGGATCAGCTGCATGAAACAAAATCAACCCCTGCTACCCAAGGGGCGCTCATCACCGTCTTCCCTGAATCTCGGCAACATGTCGTGAAAGCGATGGAACGGTTGTACGAAGGAATCGATCCGCAAAACGCGCTCGATCAGGCGGCGGAAGAGACAAATCGGGTGTTGCAGGAGGCCGGAAACTGACCTGACCAACCGGACAAGCGTCCAGGTGGAGCTGCCGGATAGGCAAATCCAATGCTCGTTCGGGAAACCGATCTCCTTAATCAGTGAAGGGTTCTGCAAGGACCAGGCATGGACAAGGGCATTTACGTGTAATGTCATACGGAACGATTAGCGATGGCAAAAAAGATTGCCATCGCTAATCGTGTTGATCGGAAAGTTATTCTAAAAAATCAAATAAATAATTTTTTCCAAACTGTAGGGTGCGAAATGTAAGTTGTATCGATTTTATTTTCTTAAATATTGCTTTTTTATCTTAATTAGGCGAGAAGACTCCCACTTCAACGAAGCGAAGCGGAGTAAGTGGGAGAGGAATCGCCTTAACTATATTT
>NZ_JHUS01000044.1:0-1618 GCF_000691465.1 Geobacillus sp. CAMR5420 | reverse complement strand
AAAACGATCCCCACCTAGCCTTTGGAATTAGATTCCAAAGGAAGGTATTTCAGTATATATATGGTTTCTTCATGCTACGCACTGGTCTTCTCCAGTTTCACTTCGTACCCTAACCCCTCTAGCCGTTTCACCGTTTGGCGCACGATGGCGGCCTCCCGTTGCTGATCCCAGTAGTCGGCTCCCAACTCTCGATACGGTTCCTTTCGCGTTAAGACCGAATAGATGATTTCCAAGATGGTTCTCCCGACCGCGACACTCGCTCGATTCGCTCCTCTTCGTTTGGCGATCCGATGATACTTGGCCGATAGGTACGTGTTCTTCGTTCGGGCGGCGGCACGGGCGCATTCCACCAGACACGCCCTCAGTTTCTTGTTCCCTTTCCTCGTTCGGCCTGACAACCGTTTCCCCGCACTCTCATGATTCCCGGGGGCCATTCCCGCCCATGAGGCCAAGTGTGCGGCCGTAGGGAACCGGCTCATATCCGTCCCGATTTCCGCTATAATTTGTTCTGCGCTTTGCCGCCCTACTCCCGGAATGGTCTCCATGAGCTCCAGCGCTTCATGAAAAGGGCGCGTTCTCTCCTCGATCTCTCGACTCAACCGGGCAATCGCTTCGTCTAAATATTCAATATGCCGGCATTGTTCCGAAAGCATCATGCGTTGATGCGGCCCCATGATTCCTTTCAAGGCGCGCCGGAGCTCTCCGATTTTTTGTTTCAGCCGCCCTTTGGCGAGTTGCGCCAATACCGCCGGATCGTCCGTTCCTTCGATCAGGGCTCGAAGGATCCGCTGAGCCGACACCCCGTTGATGTCCGATACAACCGAAGCCAGTTTGATGTTGGCTCCTTCCAGCACTTTTTGGATGCGGTTGAGCTCCCGTGCCCGTTCCTCGATCAAACTGCGCCGATACCGAACCAGTTCCCGAAGCTCTCGCTGAGCTCGATCCGGAATGTAACTCCCTCGGAGCAGTCCGTGGCGAAGCAAGTCCGCGATCCATTCGGCATCTTTGACATCGGTCTTTCGTCCGGGAACCGCTTTGATATGTTGGGCATTGACGACCAGCACTTCGATCGACTCTCCTTCGAGGAGATGATACACTGGCTTCCAATATACGCCCGTCGACTCCATGGCCACGTGCGTCACCTGTTTTTCTTTCAGCCACTCCACCAACTCCTCGAGATCGTCGGTCATCGTGCCAAACGTGCGGATCTCTTTGCCTTCAGGGGTTAGGACACAAGCCGTGATCGATTTCTTATGCACGTCCAATCCGCAACAGCGTTCATACAAGACGCGCATCGGTCTCCCTCCCTGCTTCATTCTCCAAAACAGCTGGTGCAGCAGCCTTTGTTCAAGCATTCTATCCTGCGTGCTTCCCAAAAGGGAGCGACATTCCGTGGTGCACCAGGCTGCTGGGGTCCGTCTATCCTTCGGACTTTTCCGTACCATAGATACCACGACCTCATGACCCCAGCTGCAAGGAGACCATTCGACAGCAGGTGGTTTTCATCCTTCCGATGGTGACAAAATTTTTTGTCATGGGAGTCTATCCTCGGGTATTTTGAGGATAGACTCCCATGACAAAAAAATTTCGTCACCATCGGAAGGGTGAAAACCACCTT
>NZ_JHUS01000043.1:0-37861 GCF_000691465.1 Geobacillus sp. CAMR5420 | reverse complement strand
TTAAGTGGGGGTAGTTCACCGAGAAGGAGTTAAGCGGCGGTGTCAATTTTCTTGTCTTCTCTCTTATGCAAGGAATCACGTTTGCTGCAGGAGTCTATGTCGTACTAGCAGGCGCACTGGTCACAGGTGCGCCGCCCATGGGGTACATCCTAACCCGATGGGACGGGGTGATGACACCCCCCTAAACTTGGGCGTTGTCCGAACCAGAAATGGATGAGGACGCAAACGATCCAAGAATCCCATGCCTTTAAGCGTGTGGAGTGTCAATCTACTTTCTTCAGCAAATACATCTCCTCCTCCACTTTCGCGATGCGGCCAAGTTGATAATCAAGCCGCTGATGAATGAGGGAGATGTCTTCTTTTGTCGCCATTTGCTCGCGAAGGCGGGAAAGATCGTCTTTTGTGGCCATCTGCTCGCGAATGCCGGCCATTTCTCCGCGGAGGCTGGCGATTTCATGGCGCATGCCGTCTTGAATGCTGTGCTGCTCGAGTTGATTGTCGCGGATCGCTTTGATCATGTCCGTGTTTTCTTTCATCTGCTCTTTCAGCCAGCGCAACTCTTCTTCCTGCTTGTCCATCCGTTGTTCCAGTTTGTCCATTCGTTGTTCAAGTTGGCCCAATTTTTGCTTCACCGTTTGCATGTCTTGCTTCAGGACGGACATGTCATCGACAAGCCCTTGAACAAGTGTGGTTAACTGCCGCAACAGCCCTTCCATGAAGAAACCTCCCTATCGAGAGGGGATTTTGCTTGGGGCGTTTCAATCATGAAACGTGAGGAGTCCGAGATGTGGAAATAGAGGGGAAACGCCTGCAAGCTCATTATATCATGGCTTGGCTAGGCCATCATTCCTAAATTGAGGGAAAGAAAAGGGATAAAGAGGGGGTGTGTTGAATACGTCATTAGCAGAAGTTTTGGCAGTTTGAAGAAAATAGATGGATGGGAGAGGGAGCATGAACGGATGGACGAAGGGGAAAAACGCGGCGCTTCTGTGTATGGCGTCGATCTTTTTATTTTCCTGCGGCAACGCAGCTGATCGCGGCGCCGAGGAAGTGCTGGCGGCGCCAAATGAACCGGCGGGGCAAACCATCGAGCATCCGCCGCTGCCGAGTCCGATCGATAAGATGGTGATAGCGTCAGCCTCTGCCAAACAAGCGGCGCCGAACTCGAACGAAGTGCGCATCACCATCAGCGCGGCGGGCGATGTGACGCTCGGGCGCGATGAAAATTATGGCTATGCGTATTCGTTTGATGAAGAAGCGAAGAAGCACGGCTTGCGCTATTTTACGAAATACATTGAGCCGATCTTCAAAAAGGACGATTTTACGACCGTCAATTTGGAAACGACGCTGACGACCTCGACGCGGAAGGCAAGCAAGACATTTCGTTTTCGCGGCCACCCGAGTTATGCGAAAATCTTAACTTATGGCGGCATTGATGCGGTGAATCTGGCCAATAATCATACATACGATTACTTGCAAAAAGGGTATCAAGATACGATCGCCAGTCTGAAAAAAGAAAAGGTCGGTTATTTCGGCCGGACGCTTCGGCTGTTGAAAACGGTCAAGGGCATTCAAATTGGAGCGCTTGGTTATGAAGGCTGGAGCAGTACAAGTGCACTGCGCAAACAAATTGCTGGTGACATCCGCGCCTTGCGGAACCAAGGAGCCGATCTCGTCCTCGTTCATTTTCATTGGGGAGTGGAACGAAGCTATGTGCCAAACAGCACGCAAAAGGCGCTCGGCCGCTTTGCGATTGACAGCGGCGCCGATTTGGTCGTCGGTCATCACCCGCACGTCGTGCAAGGGATCGAGGAGTACAAAGGCAAATTTATTGTCTACAGTTTAGGGAATTTTATGTTTGGCGGAAACAAAAACCCGAGCGACAAAGATACGTTTGTTTTCCAGCAGGTGTTTTCTTTTCAAAACGGCAAGCGGACGGCCAAAAAAGAAATCCGCGTCATCCCGTTTCGCATTTCATCGGTGACGACAAGGAACAACTACCAGCCGATGCCGTTAGCGGGAGGGGAAGCAGCCCGAGTGAAACGGAAAATTGTCTCGCTGTCGGCGAAAATCAAAAAGCCGACTTGGACCGCGTACGAAGTGAAGTAAAAAAGGATGGCCCTTGTTTCGGCCATCCTTTCGCTTTTTGCAAGGTTAAGAGCGATCATTGATTAAGTTGGCGACGAGCACGTACCGCTGCGGAGCAGGGCCGACGTAGCGGAACGGATAGCACGTGGAAACGGTGAGTGTCGCTTTCGGCTTTGGAACGATGACCGTCCGGTCGTCGGCGTCGACGATGCGCACTTTGCGCACTTTATAGGTGAATGTGCCGGCGGACGTACGGACGATCAAGAGATCGCCTTGGCCGACTTCGCCAAGACGGCGGAAGACCGTGTCGCGATGGCCAGAAAGCACGCAGTTGTCCGCCTCTCCTGGCAGGACACTGCCGGCGTAATGGCCGACCCCTTTTTCCAACTCGTTTTCATCTGTACCGTGGTAAATCGCTAGGCTCATGTTGAGCTTCGGGATGATGAGTTCGCCGATTTGTTCGCCGATTTTGGGCTGTTTTGGGTAGAGTGAACTTTGGATTTGCATCGGCGCATCGCCTGTTTGTCTCTCTATTTCAACAGACAGCGGTTTGACCGCCTCGAGGCCGTTTTTCCACTTCAAGCCGCTAACGGCGGCTACGGCGATTCCAGCTGCGATCAAGCATGCTCCAAAAAAGCGCACGAGCCGTTTCCGGTTCATTTATTTCGTCTCAACTCCTTGGCGGAAGCGGGCAAGGAATGCGCCGGCACCGATGAAGGTCAAACCAAAAAGCATATAAGCGGCATACGGGGATGCCGTCTTCGGCAGTTTCGCTCCGGCTTCGGTCCGCTTCAGCGGTTTCGGCGGCGCCGATTTCACCACTTTTTCGATTTTCGCTGCCTGGCCGCTCTGTTGCAAGTCTTCGCCGATTTCATCGAATATGTCGGAGGCAAACATCTCTTCGGTCACGACAAAATCAGCCAGCAGCTCGCCTTCGGTGCTGTAAATTTCAACAAGCAAATCGTAGCCGTTCGCTGATTCCATTGTCAGCAGCGTCGACAGGCTGAGCGGCTTTTTCTCGCCACCGTTTGTCAAATAAAACTTCGCTTCCAGCTGAAATGTGGAAAGCAGGTCGGTCCATACATTGGCGATCTCAGCGATTTGCGTTGGCGATAACTCCGTAACGCTTGTAAAATCGTACGCACCGATCGCCTCAAGCCGTTGACCGATTTCTTCCATTTTCTCGGCGAATTGTGGATCTTCCATATTAAGCGATTCAAAATGGTGATAGAGCTTTTCCAACTCTGCGTCCGTCAAACCAAGCTCGTCTAAATCCGGAAGCAAGTAGTCGATGACGGCCTCCGACAGTTCCTCGACCGTCGCATAATTGTCAAGCGAATCGCCGTTTTTAGACAGCAGTTTTTCCAATTGCGTTTTCGTCATGCCAATTTCTTGTAAAAATTTGTTTAATGTTTCTTCGGTCAACGGCGTCAAATTTCGATAATAATCGACGATATCTTTCAGCTCGCCGATCGAGTGGTAATCGGCCAACGATTCGCCGTGCCGATCAAGAAGGGCGATGAGCTCTTCCTTTGTCATTCCGCGTTCGTTTAGAAAGGCGGCCAGCGTTTCATCAGTGATCGGAACGGAGTAATCTTTAAACAGTTCGATATATTCTTCCAGATCATTGTAAAATAAAAACACATCAGTAATGGCCTGTGACTCTTCCATTTCTCCATTGTCGATGAGCATTTGTCGAAGCTGTTGTTCGGTCAATCCGTGTTTGGCGAGCAACTGAGCTAAATTTTCTTCCGTGAGCGGCTCGCCGAACTCACGGCGCAATTCGTCCACGCTGTCAAACTCATCGAGCGAATAGCCTTCATAGTCCAAATAATTTTCCAGCTCTTCGACTGTGATCCCTGCTTCATTTAAATACTGCTCTAAAGCTGGATCGTTGCGTTCAATGGCGAACGCTGAAGCTGGCCATACAGTGGCTATGGATGCGGCCAAGGCAAAAGGAACGATGTTTTTCATGTCGTGACCTCCGTTTGTTTGTATATACGAATTCAGTATATAGGGACATGAAAGGGACGAAAATAGTGAAATATATGGAAATTTTTATATAGAACACCCTCCCTGTTTACATCTAATGTTTTCCAAGTATGACTTTTTAGAGGCAACGTATGCTAACCGTTGAACGGGAGCTGTCGAGCAAAAGGAGGTGGAGGTACAATGGATCGCTTATTCCGTCTGTTCCGCGTTCAGCGCGGCCGCGAGTTGTGGAATCCATGGTTGGGGGTTGTTAGACGACGAAGAAACCATAACGCCATTTGGACGCTCGTCAGCGTAAGCTTAGGAGCGGTGGCAGCCGCGATGTTGGGGGCGAGACAAGGGAGACGCATGGCGCCGATGACGCAAGGACCGATGCGAAACGTGATTCGCGGCCTCAACCGCTGGATGAGCCGGCGGATGGGAACGATGCAGCCTGCTGCGGCGGAGTTTGCCGAAGAAATGGCTTCTTGGCAGATCAACGATCAGAAAAATCCAAAATAATAAAATACAGCGACTCGCTGTATATTGGCCTAGTATTGGATCTATATAAGATGATCTTAACAAGGTGCCCCGATTATATGGAGGGGCGCCTTCTTTGTTTTAGAACCATGGTTTTCAAAGTTGAAAAAGATGAAGGGTTGTAGCATAATATTTTTGTTAACTAAATATTCAGAAATATAAAATAAAACTAAGTTGTCTTTGTTGTTTGGTGAAAAAAAGAGGTGTTGATGTAAAGAAAAGGGGAGAGAATGGATGACGCAGATTGAAATGGAGCGGATAGGAGATGAAATGTACCGCGTTCCGATCCCAGTCCCATTTCCGATGAAGCATGTTTATTGTTATGTATGCCGAGAAACGGATGGATGGAGCATTGTCGACGTCGGCTTTCGCTATCCTGAGGCGATTCGCGCCTGGGAAGCAGTGTTTCGGCAACTTGGAATCAAGCCGCGGCACGTTCGCGCCATTTACATCACGCATTTTCACCCGGACCATTTCGGCCTGGCTGGGTGGATGCAGCAACAAACGGAAGCGCCTGTATGGATCAGTGAGCCTGATTATGCGATGGCGGAACGAGTGTGGGGGGAAGAGAGTCGCCAGGCGAGCGAAGTGGCTGCGCTGTTTCGCCGCCACGGCGTCCCGAAAGACCTTGTGGCGGACATCGAAGAGAGTATGGAGAAGTTGTCGCTCCGCGTCAGTCCGTTTCCTGTACTAACAGTGTTGGCTGACGATGAAATTGTGCTCGGCCAACGGCAATGGACCGTCATTCCGGTTCCGGGGCACAGCGATGGGTTGATCAGTTTTTATCAGCCAGAGTCGCGCCAGCTGCTTGTCTCTGATCACGTGCTCGACCGCATCACCCCAAACATCAGCGTATGGCCGGGAGCCCACCCGAACCCGCTGCAGCAATATTTCGCTTCGTTGCGCAATGTGGAGGTTCTTGATATAGATGTAGCTTTGCCTGCCCATGGCGCTGTCATCCACCAGTTTCACGAGCGGGTCAGCGATATTTTCCGCCATCATGAGCACCGGCTGAAAAAAATGAAAGCGTTGACAGAAAAGGGACGCACCGCTTATGACATCGCCGATCTTGTGTTCGGCCATAAGCCGCTGACGGCGCACCAATGGCGGTTTGCGGTGGCGGAAACGTTGGCGCATTTGGAGTATTTAGTGTCCATTGGCCAAGTACAAAAAGATGAGCGGAACGGCGTGTTCGTATATGAATCATGATCGTCGTCTGCCATACGGAAAACAGCTGGAATTTTTGTATGTTGAGACAATTCGGTTTTGTGCTTCTCTTTGCACGGCTACGGTGTATAATAGAAAAATGTAGGCATAGGAAATGCGAACGCGTCCTTGAAGGCGAGATGGGGAGATGAAACCAATGTGGCAATCGATCAACCGCCGGCTTGAGAAGGTGTTGCCGCTGCTGACGCCGGCGAGCGTGGCGATCGGTTTATGGCTGTCTAAAGAGTTGCACGATTATGCCGAACTTGTGCCGTGGCTGTTTGCGTTTATGACGTTTAGCGGCAGTTTGCGGCTGCGGTTGGCTGATTTGAAAGAGGCGTTCGTCCACCCTGGTCCGATCGCAGCGGCGTTATGTTTGCTTCACCTCGTCATCCCGCTTTGGGCGTTTGGGCTTGGGCATTTGTTTTTCGGCCACAATCGGTTGACGGTGATCGGATTTGTGTTGGCAACGGCCATTCCGACCGGGGTGACGAGCTTCATCTGGGTGTCGATCGGACGGGGAAACTTGGCGTTGGCGCTGTCCGTCATTTTGATTGATACGTTTTTGTCGCCGGCCGTTGTGCCGCTGACGTTGCTGCTGTTTGCGGGAAGCGCGGTCGAGATCGACGTTTGGCAAATGGTGCTCGGGTTGTTTTTCATGATTATTTTGCCATCGCTTGGCGGGATGTTGGTCAGCGAGCGGTTGTCCGGCCGCGCGAATGAACGGCTGGCGGGGGGATTGGCGCCATTTTCCAAACTGGCGCTTGTGCTTGTTGTCATGATCAATAGCGCGGTTGTCGCTCCGTATTTTGGTCATGCTGACGCTCGCTTGGTTTTCATGGCGTTTCTCGTCTTCGTGATTGCGGGCTCCGGCTATTTCCTTTCTTGGATGGCGGCCCGCTGGTTGAAATTTGCCCCGCCGGACATCATTGCGCTGACGTTTACCGGCGGCATGCGCAACATCAGCGCCGGCGCGGTGCTGGCGATGACTTACTTTCCGCCGCCGGTGAGCGTGCCGGTTGTGCTTGGCATGCTGTTTCAGCAAGTGCTCGCGTCGATGTACCATCGCCTGCTGGACAAAACGTATCATTTGTCGTCGGGCCGTCAGGCGTCGTTTGTCGAAAGCGCCCGGTAGGCGGTCAGCGGCGTCGGGCGAGGGAGTGAAGGGCCAAAAAGATTGCTCATCCGGGATCGGACGGGCACCGGCAGCAAGCCAAAGAAAGGCGTTGCCGGCGCCATCAGTTCGCGGATGGGCGATGGATCTGCTGCGGTGGAGGGACAGGGCTGAGCCGGGTTAGCGGCTTGGCGCATGTTCCCGTTCCGGTGAACGGATGAGGTGGCGGCGAAGAGGAAGGTTGAGTTCGACAATTCCTTCCACGACGAGCCGGGCGATTTCCTTCGCCCCTCGCTGGTGAAAGTGGGTGTTGTCGCTGATGCCGTTCGGGTAATTGGGATGTTCGCCCGGTGCGAGCCATAAAAACCACCGTTTCGTCCGCTCCGGACCGAGCTGTTCAAACCGTTGTCTGCTTTTTGCCGTCAAATCGATAACCGGCACGTGCTCTCTCTCCCCAAGCGCCTTCATGGCCGCAGGATAAAGTCCATGCGAGTTGAGCGCTCGTCCGTCGACAGAAAAGCGCCACCGCTCGACCGGGGTGATGAGAACAGGAGTCGCCCCTTTGGCGCGGGCGCCGTCAATATACTGTTTCAAATACGCTTGATAGGTGGTGAACGGCTCGGTGTGGCGCGTCGGATCGTTCACCTTTTCATCGTTGTGGCCGAATTGGATGAACAAGTAATCCCCTTTTTTCATTTCCCGCAAAATGCGGGAGAGCCGTCCTTCTTCGACAAAACTTTTCGCGCTGCGGCCGGAAGCGGCCATATTTTTCACAATGACATTGTCATCAAACCAATTGCCAAGCATTTCCCCCCATCCGGCCCGGGGAGCGCGGGAGCGGGGAGCGGCGGCGACCGTCGAGTCGCCGGCCAAATAGATGACAATGGTCGTCCCCCGTCTTGCTTTGGCTGCATCTCCGTTCGTCGCTGTCCTAGCCATTAGAACGGCGCCGATGGCAATGATGACGGAGCACAAGAAAGCGGCTTGTTTTCTTTTCAAACAGGTTCCTCCTACTCAACAACAGTTCGTCCTATTTTCGCCAACAGTTCGTTTCGTTGTTATCGTGGCTTGTCAGCCGCTTGTTTATGCGCATCGATGCTAGTCAATCCGTTGAAACCGGCGATAAAAGCTCCAGATGACGGCGAGAAATACGCCATACCCAGCAAAAGAATACGAATGCCTCCACAGAGCGGCGTGAACGAACAAGCCGTACGCTTCTGCTTTCGTTTCGAATGTTGCCATCAATGCGGCCGATGCGATGATCAAGCCAATGCGTCCGAGGCGGCCAAGCCGCTCCATCAGGCAAAGAAACAAGACGGTGCATAGCGGAAGAACCACCATCGTAAAGAAAATATCGATCGAAAAGAGGGATGGAAACGGGCGCTTCGGAAAGACGTACACCCCTTTTCCGGTGAAATACAAATCCAAATACGTCCCGGCCCAAGAGGAAAGCAGCGCCGAGGCAAGATAGGCGCGGCGCCTAGCGCGCGTGGAAGAAGGCGTTTTTGGCGATGATCGCCAGTTCGATTTTTTCAAGTGTTTCACAATACGCATGAACGATCTCCCCATTGATCCGTTGTTCCGGTTTAACAAGATAGCGGACGACGTGCGGATCTGTAAACCAATCGCCAGGTTCGGCCGCCTCATGGACGACGTTTTTCCACGCGTGACGAAGCTGTGGGCTGTACAGGCGCGGGGCGCCGGGAACGATTTGGCAGTCGCGGACGCGGCGGCGGTACGGTTCCCTTGGAAACGATTCGCACACATCGTTAAACAAGTGCGGCCAATAATCTTTGCGCGAACCGGTATGCGGATGGCTGACAGCCCAGCGCACCGCATTTTCCAGCGTTTCTTCATTGTCAAACAAAATCGAGTACAGCCGTTTGCCAAGCAAAATGCGTTCATGGAGCGACTCAAACTGATGAAGCGTTTGACCGATCAAAGCGGTGCCGCCTTGGCCGTCGTCATGCGGGAACAAGATGTGATTGAAATGGAGCAGCTCTTGTAGTTGAAATTTGAGCGTCTGAAAAACGGTTTGCTGAAATACGGGATGTTGAATGACTCGTCGTTCCAAATAGCTTTGTTCGTTAATCACGAGGGCGATGGCCAACGTGTACAGATCGCCGCGGTGCCAAAAATGGTTCCATATCGTTTCCATAAACGTCGAAACGCCAACATACGGCAATAAATAAAAGAGCGGTCGGCCGTACTTTTGGCTTTCTTCATACAGCAAAAACTGTGGATAAATGTCTTGAAAAATGAGCCAATTGCCGCGCTCCAAAAAGGCGAAAAACGACCGTCGCTCCTCTTCCGAGAGCAGCCTCATGAGCAATTCCCCTTTTAAGTCAGTCATATTCCAGCCGCCGTTGCGCGACACCATATGCCCTAAAAACGCCCAATGGATTTCGCGATGGCGCAAGTAAAACGCAAGGTAAGCCGCTGTCCGGGTGACATTGTTTTCGTTTTGTTCCGCCATGACCGCCTGGATGCGGCGGATGAGCTGCTGCTCTTTGGCCGTTAGATCGCGTTCTGATATCGTTGTTGCTCCTTTCTTTCTCTTTTTCTTCGGCTCTCGATAAAGATCAACGAGAGAAAGGGGAAGAGACGAGGTTTTTCGTTTTCGGCAACGCATGATGAATCCCCCTCTTGGCGCATCGCGGGTTTGCGAATCGAATAAATATGGAAAGAAGCAGATTTTCGAAAAAGGAAGGCGATGAATAGTGGACGATGAACGGCGCGCGCTCATCGATGCGCTCAAACAATCGCAAGCGGCTGATGGATCGTGGCGGTTTCCGTTTGAAACCGGCATTTCGACAGACGCCTATATGATCATTTTATTGCGGACGCTCGGAATCGATGATGAACCGTTGATTCAGGCGCTCGTCGAGCGGATCGAAAGCCGACAGGAAGCGAACGGGGCGTGGAAGTTGTTTACCGATGAAGGCGACGGCAACGTGACGGCGACAACCGAGGCGTATTATGCCTTGCTTTACTCTGGATATCGAAAAAAAAATCGACTCGCACATGCAAAAGGCAAAAATGCGCATTTTGGAAATGGGCGGCTTAGAACGCGTCCACTTGTTTACGAAAGTGATGCTCGCATTGACTGGACAGCACCCGTGGCCAAGACGGTTTCCGCTGCCGCTTGAATTTTTCCTTCTTCCCCCGTCGTTTCCGCTCAATATGTATGACCTTTCCGTGTACGGAAGAGCGAACATGATTCCGCTTCTCGTCGCCGCGGAGCGACGGTACAGTAGGAAAACGGCGAAAAGCCCAGACTTGTGTGATTTGGCCGCTTCCCGTGGAGGTTGGCGGCTGCCGGAAAACCGGGCGCTATGGTCATACATCAAGCGAGCGTTGATCGGTTTTCCGGCTGAACTGCACGATGCCGCCAAACGACGCGCCGTCCGTTATATGTTTGATCATATTGAGCCGGACGGAACGTTGTACAGCTACTTCAGTTCGACGTTTTTGTTCATTTTTGCGCTGCTCGCGCTTGGTTATCCAAAAGACGACCCGCATATTGTCCGAGCTGTTCGCGGTTTGCGCTCACTGCGAACCGAAATCGATGGGCATACGCATATGCAATATACAACCGCTTCCGTCTGGAATACGGCGTTGGCGAGCTATGCGCTGCAGGAAGCGGGCGTGCCGCCGACCGACCGGACGATTGAGAAAGCGAACCGCTATTTGTTGTCGCGCCAGCACATTCGCTACGGCGACTGGGCGGTGCACAACCCGTACGGCGTACCGGGCGGCTGGGGATTTTCCGATGTGAATACGATGAACCCGGATGTCGACGATACGACCGCCGCGCTGCGCGCCATCCGCCAGGCGGCAGCGAAAGAGACAGCGTTCCGCCATGCGTGGGACCGGGCGAATCGATGGCTGTTTTCGATGCAAAACAATGACGGCGGGTTTGCGGCGTTTGAAAAGAACGTAGGCAAACGGTTTTGGCGGTATTTACCGATCGAAGGGGCGGAGTTTTTGCTGATGGATCCATCCACCGCTGACCTCACCGGGCGGACGCTCGAATATTTCGGAACATTCACCGGGATCACGAAAGACCACCCCGCCGCCGCCCGCGCTGTCGACTGGCTGCTAAGCTATCAAGAACGAAACGGCGCGTGGTACGGCCGCTGGGGGATTTGCTATGTGTACGGCACATGGGCGGCGGTGACCGGGCTCTCAGCCGTCGGCGTTCCAATCGATCACCCGGCGATGCAAAAAGCGGTCCGTTGGTTGTTGAGCATCCAAAACGATGACGGCGGCTGGGGTGAATCGTGCAAAAGCGACGAAGCCAAGACGTATGTGCCGCTTGGCGCCAGCACGCCGGTCCATACCGCCTGGGCGCTCGATGCACTGATCGCTGCCGCCGAGCGGCCGACCCCGGAAATGAAAGCCGGCGTTCGCGCCCTAGTCCGTATGCTTCATCACCCGGATTGGACCGCCTCGTACCCGGTCGGACAAGGGATGGCCGGCGCCTTTTACATCCATTACCATGGCTACCGCTACATTTTTCCGCTGTTGGCGCTCGCCCATTACGAGCAAAAGTTCGGACCGTTTGTGGATTAGCCAACCGTCCGTACGAGGCGGTGATGGAACGCTGCCATGACATAGTGCATCACCCTCTCGCTGTCGGCGAGAAACGAAATATGACGGCACAAAAGTGCATTTTTCTCTTTCCCTCATCAGAAAACCCGACAATTGCCGGGATTGAATAGCCTGATTATTTAGTATAGAATATTCAGGTAATTCGGAATAAAGGGGTTCAGTCGATTCGAGGGGAGGAGAAGGAGAGCGTGATGAAATGCTGTCGGGTTATGTTTGTGTTGCTCGGATTATGGCTTGTATTCGGCCTATCGGTCCCGGGAGGGCGAGCTGAAGCGGCAGTTTCACGCGCCAACGATGCGCCGATTGTACTTCTCCATGGCTTTACTGGCTGGGGAAGAGAAGAAATGTTTGGGTTCAAGTACTGGGGCGGCGTGCGCGGCGATATCGAACAATGGCTGAACGACAACGGTTATCGAACTTATACGCTGGCGGTCGGACCGCTCTCGAGCAACTGGGACCGGGCGTGTGAAGCGTATGCTCAGCTTGTCGGCGGGACGGTCGATTATGGGGCAGCCCATGCGGCGAAGCACGGCCATGCGCGGTTTGGCCGCACTTATCCCGGCCTGTTGCCGGAATTGAAAAGGGGTGGCCGCATCCATATCATCGCCCACAGCCAAGGGGGGCAGACGGCCCGCATGCTTGTCTCGCTCCTAGAGAACGGAAGCCAAGAAGAGCGGGAGTACGCCAAGGCGCACAACGTGTCGTTGTCACCGTTGTTTGAAGGTGGACATCATGTTGTGTTGAGTGTGACGACCATCGCCACTCCTCATGACGGGACGACGCTTGTCAACATGGTTGATTTCACCGATCGCTTTTTTGACTTGCAAAAAGCGGTGTTGGAAGCGGCGGCTGTCGCCAGCAACGTGCCGTACACGAGTCAAGTATACGATTTTAAGCTCGACCAATGGGGACTGCGCCGCCAGCCGGGTGAATCGTTCGACCATTATTTTGAACGGCTCAAGCGCTCCCCTGTTTGGACGTCGACAGATACCGCCCGCTACGATTTATCCGTTTCCGGAGCTGAGAAGTTGAATCAATGGGTGCAAGCAAGCCCGAATACGTATTATTTGAGCTTTGCCACAGAACGGACGTATCGCGGAGCGCTCACAGGCAACTATTATCCCGAACTCGGAATGAATGCATTCAGCGCGGTCGTATGCGCTCCGTTTCTCGGTTCGTACCGCAATCCGACGCTCGGCATTGACGACCGCTGGCTTGAAAACGATGGCATTGTCAATACGGTTTCCATGAACGGTCCAAAGCGTGGATCAAGTGATCGGATCGTACCGTATGACGGGGCGTTGAAAAAAGGGGTTTGGAATGACATGGGAACGTACAATGTCGACCATTTGGAAATCATCGGCGTTGACCCGAATCCGTCATTTGATATTCGCGCCTTTTATTTGCGACTTGCCGAGCAGTTGGCGAGCTTGCGGCCTTAAAACTAGTATTTTGCGAAAAAGCCATCTCGACCGGATGGCTCTTTTTTGAGGAGCAAGCTCTTGAGTTGTATGACGGCCGCGGATGTCCGATGGTATAATAGGGGCAAAGCAAGCGGGTGGGGGAATGGACGTGAAGCCGACCGAGCGGCAAAAGGAACGGTATACGTATCAAGATTATGTCAAGTGGGACGGACGGTGGGAGCTGATCAACGGCGTGCCCTACAACATGGCACCGGCCCCTTCATTTGTCCGCCAGTCTATCGTCGGTGAATTGTATGTCGCTTTGCGGGCATTTTTTCGTGAAAAAGGATGCACGGTTGTCATGGCGCCATTTGATGTACGCCTTGATGAGCAGGCGGACTATGAACAGGCGAAGCATGTCGTGCAACCAGATATCTCCGTCATTTGCGATCAAAGCCAAATTGGCAGCCGAGGCTGCGATGGTCCGCCTGACTTGGTAGTGGAAGTGCTTTCGCCAAGTACAGCGTTGAAAGATCGAAACGAAAAGTATATGTTGTACGAACAGTTTGGCGTCAAGGAATATTGGATCGTGGATCCGCTGCATCGAACGGTGGAAGTGTACGGCCGCGGCGAAAAAGGGTATGAGAAGCGGAGCGTCTTTGGCGAAGGCGATGTGCTCGTCTCGTTTTTGTTCGCTGATTTGACGGTTTCGCTGGCTGGCATATTTCAAAATATAGAGGGTGAGGGATAACGGTGCGGTTAACGGAAGAGGAAGTGCAAGCACTGCTTGAAAAAGCGGACGGCTGGAAGCTGGTCGATGAGCGGTGGATTGTGAAAAAATACCGTTTTCAAGACTACTTGCAAGGAATCGAGTTCGTTCGGCGAATCGCCGCGATTTCGGAAAACACAAACCACCACCCGTTCATTTCGATCGACTACAAGCTCATTACAGTGAAACTGTCCTCATGGCGGGCGAAAGGGCTGACGAAGCTCGATTTTGACTTGGCGAAGCAGTATGATGAGGTGTATAACCAGATGAAGCAGGGGGAAGGGGAATGATGGCGCATCGCACAGCCCTCGTCACCGGAGCGGCGCGGGGGATCGGTTATGAAGTGGCGAAAACGTTGGCAACCAACGGCGTGAACGTCGTGCTTGCCGACTTGAAGCAGGAAGAGGTGGAACAGGCGGCAGAGTCGTTGCGGCAGCTAGGCTGCGAGGCCGTCGGCGTCAAGTGTGATGTGACGGCGGAAGAAGAGGTGAAACAAACGATCCATGAAGCGGTCAAACGGTGGGAGCGTCTCGATATTGTCGTGAACAACGCCGGTTTGCAATATGTCGCCAATATTGAAGACTTTCCGACCGAGAAGTTCGAGCAGTTGATCCGCGTCATGCTCGTCGGCCCGTTTTTGGCCATTAAGCATGCGTTTCCGCTGATGAAGGAGCAGCGCTACGGCCGCATTATCAACATGGCGTCGATTAACGGATTGATCGGGTTTGCCGGAAAAGCCGCCTACAACAGCGCAAAACACGGGGTGATCGGCTTAACGAAAGTGGCGGCGCTAGAAGGGGCACCGTACGGCATTACGGTGAACGCACTTTGTCCGGGGTATGTCGACACAGAACTCGTCCGCAATCAGCTCGCTGATTTGGCGGCGACGAGAAAGGTGCCGCTTGAGAAGGTGCTCGAGGAAGTGATTTACCCGCTCGTGCCGCAGCGGCGGCTCTTGTCCGTTGAAGAAGTCGCCCATTATGTTCTCTTTTTGGCAGGCGAACAAGCGAAAGGAATCACCGGCCAGGCGGTCGTGATCGATGGCGGGTATACGGCGCAATGAAGCGCAATAAGCCCTTAGCCTCGCAAATGGCTAAGGGCTTGTTGCTTGGTCGTTCAGCTGAGAGCGAATTCAAAGCTCGCGAGGATTTTGACTTCTTTCCCGACGAGGAATCCGCCGGTTTCGAGCGCGACGTTCCATACCAACCCGTAGTCTTCGCGGTTGATCGTTCCTTCGACATCAAAACCGACCGAGATGCCGCCGGTGAGCGGGTTTTTCACTTGGCCGTTGTATTCGACTTTGAACGTTTCTGTTCTCGTCACGCCGCGGATCGTCAGCTTCCCGGTCACTTCATATTCCGTGTCGGAAAGCTTGCGCACGGATTCACTGACAAACGTAATGGTTGGATAGTTCTCGACATCGAAAAAGTCGGCCGAGCGGAGATGATTGTCGCGGTCGGCGTTTTTCGTATCGATCGAGGCGGCGTCGATCGTCGCTTTCACGTTCAGCGACTCGAGTTCGTTGATGTCGCCTTGCACCTCAACGTCAAAGTTGGTGAATTCCCCTTTCGCTTTGGAGATCATCATATGTCTCACTTGGAAGGCGACAGAGCTGTGCGCTTTGTCGAGTTGAAATGTTGTCATCGTTTTTCCTCCTCTTGTCATACGATTCATATTCACATCATTATCATAGCAAACATATATCTCGAATTCAAATATTTTTTATTAAAGTTTTTATTGGCGTGAAGAACAGACGCCCATCCATGATAAGATGAATATGAAACGGTGGACGGAAAGGGAGAAAAAAGATGAATGAACTTGGCATTTTAACGAAAATTGAACAGCAAATGGAACGGTTTTCACCGGCGGAAAAAAAAAGGTAGCCGCCTACATTCTCGATCATGCTGAGCTCGTGCCGAATATGACGACGAAAGAACTGGCTCAGGCGGCTGACACAAGCGAAGCGAGCGTCGTTCGTTTTGTCTCATTCGTTGCTAGCGAAGAGCGGCGCAGTTGGCATAAGGAATGAAAAAGGTTGACCTGTCCTAAAGGCAGCCCCATCATCATGTAGAAGACTGGCCATTTAACAGGAAACGCAACTTCATCATCCCGAGTTCCAAGTTTTTCGCATTTGCGGGTCGTGAAGTGAAGGGGATGGTGGATTCCCCACCCCTAGAAGCCTAGTGAAAAACGGGGCGTCGCGCGCAAATCAACGGCGTTGGATCAGAATCGCAAGCCCGTCCGGCAAGGTTTCTCTAATTGAAAAATAGGCGGGGCCATCAGCCTTCTTCACTAAATCACCAACTTTCTAGACGCGCTTCAGCTCGAGAAAAAAAGCCGTTAAAAACTTCCGCACATTCATCCGGCATTCCGTCTCAGCTTGGCCGCGTTCGAGCTCTTTCATCCGTCGACGGATGTCACCGAAATCAAACAGCCTAGGTGCGAAATGCTCAAACGTCGGGTTCGTGTAGTCAGTCAGGCCGAGGGAAGCGAGATGGGTGAACGCCTGCAAGACGAGCCGACGGATGCGCTGTTCCATCGCCCGCGCTTCCTTGGCCGTTTCAGTCGGGGACAGGCCGTATTCCCGCTGGACGAGTCCTGCATACAGTTCTTTCAGCGGCGGCAGTTCGCGGACGGGAAGGCCTTTTGCTTCTTGCTCGGCCAACCAGCGCACCACGAGAAGCACATCCGCGCTGCCCGCCTCGCCGGCGACGCCAAGAAGAAGCAGAAGCTGTTGCGCCTGTTGCTCAATGGCGGACGGTTTGGAGACGGCGGCATCGGCCGTTTGCGTCTCAAACCCTTTGAGCACCTGGCGGATCGACTCGAGCGAGCGGACGGCGGACATGTGATCGGCGACGCGTTTCAGCACGGACAGCACTTCATAGCGGTTGATCGGTTTTTGAATGTACGTGTCAATGCCATGCAAATAGGCTTGGCCGATCATTTCTTTGTTTTCAACTTGAGAAATCATGATAAAGGTTCCGGCAAATCCTTCTTCCCGCAACGCCTTGATCGTCTGAATGCCATCACGCCCCGGCATTAACAAGTCAATGAGCACCACATCCACGTGAAGCAAGTCGGCCGCGCGAACGTGCAGTCCATCTTCGGCACAGCCGACCACCTCACCGAGCCCGGATTCATGAATTAATTTTTCAAGCATCTTTCTGACAACAGGGTCATCTTCGATTAGAAAAAAACGGAGCCCCATCTTCCCGTTCTCTCCCTTCCTTGACTTGCCTATATGACGGCATTTCCTTGCCGATCGGCGTTGCGATCGGAGAACATTTCGGCGGCGGACGGTGTGTCTTGCAGGAGGCGGGCTGTCGGCACGGCAAGACGAAACACCGTCTGCCCCGGCTCGCTTTTGACGAGCTGTAGATGCCCCCCAAGTGTTTGGGCGATATCGCGTGCATGGGTAAGACCGATGCCTGTTGACGGATTGCCTTGGCGGTCGTATTTTGTTGTGAATCCGGGCTGAAAAATCCAAGTGATGTCATCAGCCGCAATGCCGGGGCCGGTATCCTCCACTTCGATGATTAACTCGTTTCCGCGAAGACGTGCATGCAAAGTGACGACGCCCGTTTTCTCAATCGCCTCGACGGCATTCGATACCAAGTTGTTCAACACGGAAAGAAGCGGATACAGTTGGTCGGTCATGAGATCGATATGGCCGTTGTACAAAAATGTGATCGTTTTTCCGGATAAGTTGGCGTATTTTTCATTGGCGCGAATGACCATGGCGCACAGTTCGGCAATCGAAATGCGCCCGCGCACCGATTGGCGGCCGATAAGCTTAGAAAGGCCGGCGAAAATGCGTTGCATATCTTTTTTCGTCTCGTGAATATGTTCGGCAAGCTCCAGGGCGACGCGCGGTTCAACGTGTTTTCTTTCGATCAGCCGCGAGTAAAGGTCATAGCTTTGGCGCGTCATGTCTTCCATGAGAGCCATTGATTTTTGCAAGTAAAACATTTCTTCGTATAATCCGCTGCTCACCATCATGAGCCGCTCGAGTTCTTGCTTTCTCGCTTCAGCGAGTGAACGGACATGCTTTGTCACCCACATATTGTAAACGCCAATCACGCAAAAACTGCGCAAAATGGCGAACAACCATAAGACGATGATCGTTTGGCCGCTTAGGGCAAACGGCTCGCCCATCCCATATCGGATCGCTAGTTCACAGGTGTTCGCCAAAAAGTCGAGCGCTGCTCCAACCGTTCCAGCCTGAATCGGTGCGGCCATTCGTTGGCGAAACCGAACAGCAGCCGCCATCATGGAAAAGCTGATATAATACCCCGCTGCCGGGAGATGGGTCAGCAGACTCTCAGAAGTCGACATTTCTCCGGTCAACGAGTCCAGAAAGACGCGAAATCCAACGACTGCTGCTCCCGTGCTGGCGCCGATGACAAACGGCGAAAGGGAGCGAAAGGCGACAAGCCCGAGAAAAAAGACAGCGCTGCCGAGCGAGACGCGAAACGGGCTGTCAAACGGGTTCATTTTCATTTCGCCTAGAAACGCGGCAGCCGAAAGCAAAAGCAACAAGAGCCAAAGCGGTTCTTTTTTTGCTGGTGTCAGTGGACGTCACCGCCTTTGTGAAAGTCGTGAACGAATCTCCAATTCTATTATATAACAGGAAAGCGGAAACAACGGGTGATTTTCGTGAAAAATATTCATTCCCCTTTTGACGCCTCAACGAGTGATGGAAATGGACGCTCAGGGAGCCAGCGGTGCAGCGAATGGCAAGAAAAAACCGTATGCCCCAGCTGAAAAAAGGGGATACGGTTTCCTTATCGCTGGCGGTATTCCAACCGGCGCGAAACGAGCGACAGTGAATAGTTGACGATAAAGTACATGAACGCCACCAGGATGAAAATCGGGATGACAAAATTGACGTTGCGGCCGTTAATGATTTGCGCATGGTTCATCAATTCCGGCAAGGAAATGACAATGGCGAGCGACGTATCTTTCAATAAGGAAATAAACTGGCTGACGATCGGCGGCACCATGCGCCGCAATGCTTGCGGCAAAATGATGTACCATAGCGTCTGCCCATACGTAAGCCCCGATGAGCGAGCCGCTTCGATTTGTCCTTTATCGATTGACTGCAGGCCGCTGCGGACGATTTCCGACAACATGGCCGATTCAAAAATGACCAAGGCCGAAATGGCGGCGTATAGTTTATCCAGCTTTAATCCGACTTCCGGAAGGGCGAAATACGTAAAGAAAATGATTAATAACAGCGGCAAATTCCGGATCGTTTCGACCAGCACGGCCAGCAATTGGGAAAGCACCGGGATTTTCGTATAGCGAATGACCCCGATGATAATGCCAAAGACAAAACTCAAGACAATCGAAATGAACGCCACTTCCAATGTGACGAGAAACCCTTGAAGCAAAAACTTCAAATGGGCGGGCGCGTAAGCACCGGCAAAATCCATCATTTGGCCTCCTTTCCTACCGCGCCTTGAGCAGCCGGCGCTCTAAGTAGCCGACGCCAAGGCTGAGCGGGATCGTTAAGACGAGGTAAAACAAGGCGACGAAAATATAAACGTCAAAGGTGACGAACGTTTTCGAGGAAATCAAGTCGCCGTAATACATTAAATCCAATCCGGCGATGACGCCAAGCACCGAAGAGTTTTTCACCAAGTTGATGAACTGGTTGCCAAGCGGCGGAATGACGATTTTCACCGCCTGCGGCAAGATGACGTAACGCGTCGCCTGTAAGTAGGTCAACCCGGAGGAACGGGCCGCTTCCATTTGTCCTTTCGGAACGGCTTGAATGCCCGAGCGGATCGCTTCGGCGATAAAAGCAGCGGTATACACCATCAGTCCGAGCGTTCCGGCGGTAAACGAGTCAAACCGGATGCCGACGGCGGGCAAGCCCATAAAAAAAACAAAGACGATCAACACAAGCGGGATGTTGCGGATAAATTCCACGTACGCCGTTCCGATCCAATTGAGCGGGCGAATCGGCGCGATGCGGAAAATGGCGATGATAGTCCCCAGGGCCAAGCTGCCGATCAGCGCCAGCACGCTGGCCTTGATCGTATGGCCAAACCCTTGCATGTACAAATCCCAATGTTCAACTAAAATAGAATAGCGCAACAAGGCTAAACGCCTCCTTTCCTCGCTGACTCATGGCCTGTCCTTTGGGCAAACAGGTGGGCGGATATTGTTCCGCCCACCGTTTCGCCTGTTATTGTTGCGGCTTTTTGCCGATCCATTTTTCGTAGATCTTATCGTATTCGCCGTTTTCTTTAATTTCTTTCAAGTATTCGTTGATGACTTGCAGCAGTTCTTTGTCTCCTTTGCGGACGGCGATGCCGTACGGTTCTTCGGTGAACGTTTCATCCAGGACGCGATAGTTCGGATCTTGTTTGGCCATCCCCCAAAGCAGCGCGTTGTCGGTCGTAAGCGCATCGCCTTGGCCCGCTTTCAATGCAGTAAACGCTTCCGCGTAGTTTTCAAATTCAAGCACGTTGACTTGCGGGGCCGCTTTGCGGATGTTTTCCGCCGATGTCGAGCCTTTCGCCGTCAAGACCGTCATGCCTTTTTTCAAGTCTTTCACGCTGTTGATCGGGCTGTCTTTTTTGACGAGCAGCGATTGCCCGGCCATAAAGTACACATCCGAGAAATCCACTTCTTTTTTCCGTTCCTCGGTGATCGTCATCGTCGCGATGATCGCATCAATTTCCCCGTTGTTCAACATCGGGATGCGCGTTTTGGACGTCACTTCTTTCAATTCAATTTTGTTTTCATCACCGAGAATTTTTTTCGCCAGCCCTTTGGCAATATCAATGTCAAATCCTTCGACTTTTCCGGTTTCCGGGTTTTTCAACCCGAATAAGTTCAAATCATATTTGACGCCAACGATGAGTTTGCCGCGTTGTTTAATTTTTTCAAGCGTATTGGTCGCTTTGGCGGTTTCCGACGATGTTCCGCCTTCTCCTTTGTCCGTTGTGCTGCAGCCCGTTAAAGCAACAGCGCTCAATAAGGCCGTCAAGGCGACGGCGATCCACCATTTCCATGCTTTCTTTCTCATGAACAAAACCCCCTTTGATTGACCGGAATTAATGGTTTAAAATGCGGCTTAAAAAGACGCGCGCCCGTTCTTCTTTCGGGGCCGCGAAAAACTCCTCAGGCGGCGCTTCCTCTAAAATGCGCCCTTGATCCATAAAGACGATGCGATCGGCCACCTCGCGGGCAAACCCCATCTCGTGGGTGACGACAACCATCGTCATCCCTTCTTTCGCCAGCTGCTTCATGACATCGAGCACTTCGCCGATCGTTTCCGGGTCAAGTGCTGATGTCGGCTCGTCAAACAGCATGATTTTCGGTTTCATCGCCAATCCGCGGGCGATGGCGACGCGCTGCTGCTGGCCGCCGGACAGCGCGGACGGATAGGCGTTCGCTTTGTCCGGAATGCCGACTTTCTCCAAGTAATACATGGCGATCTCGTTCGCTTCTTTTTCAGACATGCCGAGCACTTTGCGCGGCGCCAACGTGATGTTTTGCAAGACGGTCATGTGCGGGTATAAGTTGAAATGTTGAAACACCATGCCGATATTGCGCCGCAGTTCGTTAATGTTGATGTGTTTGTCGTTCACTTTGATGCCGTCTACGATCAATTCGCCGCTTGAGATCGTCTCGAGCCGGTTGATGCAGCGCACGAGCGTACTTTTGCCCGAACCGGATGGCCCGATAATGACGACGACTTCCCCTTGGTTGATCGTCAAGTTAATGTCTTTCAACACATGAAAATCGCCGTAGTATTTGTTGACTTGGTGGAAATAAATCAATAGCCCCCCTCCTTTGTGACAAATTTGTGAATGTTTTTCGAATTGATTGTAAATGCGCATCTACGAAAATCTACGGAAATCTACAAAAATTTTGTGAATCGATTGAAAAAGACGATGATGGACGCAAAGAAGGGGAAGTCATTTTTTGAATAGTAAGGCAAATCTCTTTGCAAATCAGCGATCGAGGATTATAATGAGGACATGAAGAATTTGGCATTGATTGCCGTCAAAAGGAGAGGGGAGCGAAGGTGAAGTATCGAAAACTCGGCCGCACGGGGCTGAAAGTCAGTGAGATTAGTTTAGGCAGCTGGCTTACATATGGAAATTCGGTGGAAAAAGAAACCGCGATCCGCGTCATTGACAAGGCGTACGAACTTGGCATCAACTCGTTTGACACAGCGAACGTCTACGCGCGCGGGGAAGCGGAAAAAATCGTCGGCGAGGCGCTGCGCAAATATCCGCGCGAATCGTATGTCATCGCGACGAAAGTGTTTTGGCCGATGGGCGACGGCCCGAACGACCGCGGCCTGTCGCGCAAGCATGTGTTTGAGCAGCTCCATGCGAGCTTAAAGCGGCTGCAACTGGATTATGTCGATATCTACTACTGCCACCGCTATGACAAAGAAACGCCGGTCGATGAGACGTTGCGTACGATCGATGATCTCGTCCGCCAAGGAAAAGTGCTGTATGTCGGCGTGAGCGAATGGACGGCCCAGCAAATTCAAGAGGCGCTCGGCGTGGCCGACCGCTACTTGCTCGATCGGATCGTCGTCAATCAGCCGCAATACAACATGTTTCACCGTTATATTGAAAAGGAAGTCATCCCGGTGTGCGAACAAAACGGCATCAGTCAAATCGTCTTTTCGCCGCTCGCCCAAGGGGTGCTGACCGGCAAATACAAACGAGGTCAAGCGTTGCCGGCTGACAGCCGCGCCGCTGATCCAAGAGCGAATACGTTTATCCAAGGATTGCTCAATGACGAAGTGTTAACGAAAGTGGAACAACTCGAAAAAATCGCGGCTGAGCTTGGCATTACGTTGTCCCAGCTCGCCCTCGCCTGGGTGCTGCGCCAGCCGAACGTCGCCAGCGCCTTAATTGGCGCCAGCCGTCCGGAACAAGTCGAAGAGAACGTCAAAGCGGTCGATGTCGTGCTCAGCGAAGATGTGCTCGAGAAAATTGAGGGGATTTTGGCGTAAAAGAGGTGAGGGTGTCCCAAAAGGATCGGGACACCCTTTCTTATTTACTTTTACCGCATATAAGGTATAAAACAAATCATTAAGAAACAATATGTTGTGTTTTGTTTAAGGAAAATTACCCTTTTGGGTCAGCCCCATTTTTTGTCATTGGTACGTGTTTCCCTAGAAGGCTGGTGAAAATCAGCCATTTTTCCTAAATCAACGGTTCTCGAGTGAAGAGAAAGATAGCCTTTTATGGAGCTTTCTAATTTGAGAAATCCCATTGTTGAGCCGTATTTCCTGTTCAATCACCATCCTTCTACAGCATTTCCAAGGAAGGAACAGAAGGATTTTTTCACGCCAACGGCGAACGGTACGGAAAGAGGGAAGAACGAAAGGGGAATGGGGAATGGCGAGTGATTGCAGTGCTTTGCCAACCGTCGTTTGTCGCCAAACGTTGCAAGAAGTCATGCAACGGATGGCGGCTCGTGGGCTTGAGTCGGTGAACGTGATCGATGAGCATGGCCGGACGGTGGGGCGGTGCACGTGGCGGATGATGCTGCGGGCGGCGGCGGATGGGCTCGATCGTTCCATGCCGATAGGGGAAGTATTGATGGCATTTTCCGACAAGTGGGAAACGAAACAGGAAGGCGTCTGCGCTGCAATGCTAATGTCCGAAAGCGATTCCAAAGCAACGAATGAGCTCGGGCGACTGCGGCGTGAGTTGGAGGAAGCGCACCGTCTGACTGAGACGATGAAAACGGTGCTGGATGCGGCGTACGAAGGGGTGGTTGTCGTCGATGAGGACGGCGTGGTTCGTGAAATCAACCGGGCGTATTGCCAGTTTCTCGGCATTCGCCGGGAAGAAGCGATCGGAAAACATGTGACGGAAGTGATCGAAAACACCCGTCTGCACATTTGTGCTCAATCGGGCATTCCAGAAAGAGGATATATTCAAAAAATTTACGGCCAGCCGATGGTGGTGCACCGCATCCCGATTTGGCGGGACGGCAAGGTGATCGGGGCGATCGGGATGCTTATTTTCCAAGGGGTATCGGAAGTATATGAAATTTTCTGGCGCCTGCAGGAGCTGTCGCGTGAGGCAAGCCGGAAGGAGAAGAAAGAAGCGAAACCACAGGAGACGGCCGACTCCGCCCCGAAAGGAATCGAGCGGATCATTGGCCGCAACCCGGCGATCGCCGCTGTGAAGCAGATGATTCGTCGGGCGGCGCGCGTGCCGTCGACGGTGCTCATTACCGGTGAAAGCGGAACAGGGAAAGAGGTGGTGGCACGGGCGATCCATGAAGCGGGGCCACATGCGGACGGACCGTTTGTCAGCGTGAATTGCGCCGCCATCCCTGAGTCGTTGTTGGAAGCGGAACTGTTCGGCTATGAAGATGGGGCGTTCACCGGTGCGAAAAAAGGGGGCAAGCCCGGCAAGTTTCAACTCGCCCATGGAGGGACGCTGTTTTTGGATGAAATCGGCGATATGCCGCTTGCCATGCAGGCGAAAATTTTGCGCGTCTTGGAAGAAAAGAAAGTGGAAAAAGTCGGCGGACTATACGAAACCAAGGTGGACGTGCGCATCATCGCCGCGACGAACAAACCGCTTGAAGACATGGTGCGGGAAGGAACGTTCCGGGAAGATTTGTTTTACCGCCTGAACATCATTCGCATTCATCTTCCGCCGCTGCGCGAGCGGAAAACGGATATTCCGGCGCTGCTCGCCCACCATATGGAACGGATGTGCCGGCAGTTTGGCGTCGCGTTGAAGTCGTTTACCAAAGAGGCCATGGAAGTGCTTGTCGACTATTCCTGGCCGGGAAACATCCGCGAGCTGGTCAACGTCGTCGAATGGCTGATCAGCATGGTTGAAGGAGATGTGATCGAACGCGAACACTTGCCAGCGTATTTGTCGACCGTTCAACCGGCCGTCTCCGCTTTGCCAGATCAGGGTGTGAGAATAGCGGACCTATGGAAAGAAATGGTTTACCAATCCGAGCGGGAACGAATCGCTGCGGCGCTGGTGGCGGCGGGCGGCAATAAGGCGGAAGCGGCAAGGAGGCTCGGCATTCACCGCTCGACGTTATATGAAAAACTGAAAAAATACGGATTATAGACACAACGGCGGAACAGCCGTTGTTTTTGTTGTGATGTCGGATTAGTGTCTGGTTATTGTTTGATAGATGTCTTGTTTGTGTCGGTGATGGCGCTTTTGTTTTGAATCGACTTCCTTGTTGCGGTGCGCTTTGTATGTTGGCACGAAACTTGCTTTCTAAAAGAGGTGAAACCGTTATCAAAATCAGGAGGGGACGCGATGTACGAATTGTTGGTGCCCAGCCGGGTTGTGTATGGGCGCAATACGTTCGCCGAAGTCGGCCCACAGGCAAAAGCGCTCGGAACGAAAGCGCTCATCGTCAGCGACCCGGTGATGGAGAACATCGGGGTGGTTGCCCGCTGTGAGCAATATTTGCAAGAAGCAGGGCTGCCGTTTGTGAAGTATACAGGAGTCGACAGCGAGCCGACGGATGTGCATGTGAAAGAGGCGCTTGACGTCTGCCGGAGCGAGCGGTGCGATGTCGTCATCGCCATCGGCGGCGGCAGCAGCATTGACGCCGCCAAGGCGGTCGCCGTCATGATGACAAACGAAGGGGAGATCAGCGACTATATCGGCAATCAAAAGCGGTTTGCCGAAAAACCGCTGCCGCTCATTGCCATTCCGACAACGGCCGGAACGGGTTCGGAAGTGACGAAAGTAACGGTCATTATCAATACGAAGACGGACGTCAAAATGATGATTTCCCAACCGGAGCTGCTTCCAGCCGTGGCGATCGTCGACCCGTTGCTCACGGTTTCGTGCCCGCCGTCCGTCACCGCGGCCACGGGCGTCGACGCCCTCTGCCATGCGATCGAGGCGTACATTTCCCGACGCGCCCACCCGGTGACCGATGCGCTGGCGCTCTCTGCCATCGAAGCGATCGTCGGTCATTTGCGCCGGGCGTATGAAAACGGTCAAGACATCGAAGCGCGGGAAAAAATGGCGATCGCCGCCATGAAAGCCGGCATGGCGTTTTCCAACGCCTCGGTGACGCTTGTGCACGGCATGTCGCGGCCGATCGGCGCGCTTTTCCACGTGCCGCACGGCGTATCGAACGCGATGTTGCTGCCGGGGGTGCTGGAGTTTACAAAAGACAGCGCCATCGAACGATTGGCGGTGATCGCCCGAATCATCAAGCCGCCGCTCAAAGACGTTTCCGATACGGAAGCAGCTGAGGCGCTTGTTGAAGAAGTGAAACAGCTTTGCCGCGATTTGCGCATTCCGAATATGAAAACGTGGGGCATCGACAAAGCGGCGTTTGACAAAGCGGTTGATAAAATGGCGGCCGATGCGCTCGCGAGCGGCAGTCCAAGCAACAATCCGAAAGTGCCGACCCATGAGGAAATCGTCGCCTTGTACCATTATTGTTATGACTATCAGTACGACACCAAAACCGTAAGTTCGTAAATGAGTCCGACGGCTGGGATGGCGATTGCAGGACGCATGACAGCGACCAGCAGCAAACGGACAGCAAAGAACGCCGCTTTTTGGAAGCGTTCAGCCCGCCGGCCGTTTCCGCGAAAGGAAGCGCTCGTCGATCATCCATAGCCCTTGTGTGCGTTCATGAACCAATCTTTTGAAAGATCGACTAGAAAGGTGGTTTCATCCATGAGTTCCGTGACCGAAACGAAAACATTGAAAAATTTTATCGGCGGCCAATGGGTCGCCTCGACATCCGGAAAAGAAGAAGTCGTGCCGAACCCGGCAACGGGGGAGGTTCTAGCGAAAGTGCCGCTTTCCTCGCGCGAGGAGCTTGATGCAGCGGTGGCGGCCGCGAAAGAAGCGTTCCGCGAATGGCGCAAAGTCCCGGTTCCGCGCCGTGCCCGCATTTTGTTTCGCTATCAGCAGCTGTTGGTCGAACATTGGGACGAACTCGCTAGACTTGTGACGCTAGAAAATGGCAAAGTCTATGAGGACGCCTACGGTGAAGTGCAGCGCGGCATTGAATGCGTTGAGTTTGCGGCCGGGATTCCGACGCTCATGATGGGCCAACAGCTGCCGGATATCGCGACCGATATCGAATCGGGGATGTACCGCTACCCGCTCGGTGTCGTCGCCGGGATTACACCGTTTAACTTCCCGATGATGGTGCCGTGCTGGATGTTCCCGCTTGCCATCGCCTGCGGCAATACGTTCGTGCTGAAACCGTCTGAGCGGACGCCGCTGCTCGCCAACCGCTTGGCTGAGCTGTTTACTGAAGCCGGACTGCCTGCAGGAGTATTGAATATTGTCCATGGGGCACACGAGGTCGTGAACGGCATTTTAGAACATAAAGATATTAAAGCCGTTTCGTTCGTCGGCTCGCAGCCGGTCGCCGAGTATGTATACAAAACAGCCGCCGCCCACGGCAAGCGGGTGCAGGCGCTCGCCGGCGCGAAAAACCATTCGATTGTCATGCCGGACGCCGACCTCGATATGGCGGTGACGAACATCATCAACGCCGCCTTTGGTTCGGCGGGCGAGCGGTGCATGGCATGCTCGGTCGTCGTTGCAGTCGGCGATATCGCCGATGAGTTGGTGGAGCGGCTCAAACAGGCTGCTGACCGCATCCAAATCGGCAACGGGCTTGACCAAGGCGTCTTTTTAGGACCGGTCATTCGCGAGGCGCATAAAGAGCGGACGATCAAATACATTGAAATCGGCGAAAAAGAAGGCGCGCTCCTTGTCCGCGATGGCCGCCGCGACGCTGCAACAAGCGGAAAAGGCTATTTCGTCGGCCCGACGATTTTTGACCATGTCAAGCCGGGCATGACGATTTGGACGGATGAAATTTTCGCCCCGGTTCTGTCCGTCGTCCGCGCCCGCGATCTGGACGAAGCGATTGAGATCGCCAACCGATCGGAATTTGCCAATGGCGCCTGCATCTACACCGACAGCGCCAAAGCGATCCGCCAGTTCCGCGAAGAAATCGACGCCGGCATGCTTGGCGTCAACGTCGCCGTCCCGGCGCCCATGGCGTTTTTCCCGTTCTCGGGCTACAAAAACTCGTTTTACGGCGACCTCCATGCCAACGGCCGCGACGGCGTCGAATTTTACACGAGAAAGAAAATGGTGACGGCGAGATATTAGTAAAATAGGCTGTAAGAGGGTGTCCCAAAAGGATCGGGACACCCTTTCTTATTACCGTATATAGACAATATGTTGTGTTTTGTTAAGGAAAATTACCCTTTTGGGTCAGTCCCCTTTTTATCACCTCGAACCGAGAAGGCCTCAACTTCCAAGCATGAGCGTAAGTGGGGGATGAACCGGCGTCTTCCACCAACGATCTTCCCCTTGCACCAAAAGAACAAAGGAAGGGCTTCGATTGCGATCTTTTTGAGGAAGCTCAACGGTGGGATGCACAGGGATGGCTTAGCTGACAGCTTACCGTATGTTAGGGTGTTCCCGAGAATCCCCTATTTCTCTACGTGAGCGCGGGTGGGGAGTGTTCAATTGAGTCGGTTTCATTTCTATCGTGTTGAGCGTGTAGTAAAAAATTTGGAAATGCTATTCGTTCCGTGACAGCATCCAAAAGGCGCGAAGTGTGATAGAATAAAATAAAAAAGGGTGTGAGTTCAATGGCCATGGACTACTTTCAGGTGAACTTGCCGAAAGAGTTTTTGCCCGCCATTAATGAATTGGAAGGCAACACAGTTGAGGCAAAAATAAAGCTTTCATTGGCGATTGGTTTGTTTGTTGGAAAACAGGTGACGCTGGCGAAAGCGGCTGAATTGGCAGGAAAATCCTTAGGGGAATTTATCGATGTATTGCGTTCGAAGGCGATTCCTTGGATGGAATATACGGAGGAACACATCAAAGATGATTGGGACACGGTGCAAAAATTGAGCAAAGAAAATAGGGATCACAATGAGTAGGGTTACGGTTAATTCTACACCGATTATAGGTCTGTCGATCGTTGGTCAATTGACTCTTTTGTCTGAACTATTTGATGAAGTATATGTTCCGGAAGCTGTCTATCAAGAAATTGTTCATAACCATGCCCCACGCCATTATGGAAAAGAGGAGCTCAAACGATTGGTCAGCGAGGGGGTGTTTCGACTATACCATGTAAAAAATCGCAGCCTTGTTGAAAGTTTATATGGAAAATTCCATGCCGGGGAGTTAGAAGTTATTATTGGAGCGAAAGAACTTGGTGCTCAAGTCGTTGTGATTGATGAGCATGCTGCCAGATCATTGTCGAAACAATTCCTTTTACGGCCTATCGGTACAATCGGAGTTTTGATTCTGGGAAAGAAAAACAGGAAAATAGCGGAAGTCAAGCCGCTGTTAGACACTTTGCTTGAAAATGGATTTTATCTCTCCCAACGTCTCTATCGAGAGGCGTTGTCGTTGGCAGAAGAAACGCCGTAACCCCGCCCGCCGCGCTCGGCTTTTCCTTTTTAAAACCTGTCAACAACCCCCTTGACAAAATCGCGTTTATTTATCATTGAAGGGCCGGTTGTAAGCGTTTTAAGATAAAGGTACAGTCAAGCCAAAAAGGAGGAACAGCTTTATGACGCATACAACCGGAAACGAAACAGGCTTCCGTGTGAAGATTCAGCGGTTTGGCGGTTATTTGAGCGGCATGATTATGCCGAATATCGGGGCGTTTATCGCCTGGGGGCTGATTACCGCCCTGTTTATCCCGACCGGCTGGCTGCCGAACGAGACGTTTGCGAAGCTCGTCGGTCCGATGATTACGTATTTGCTGCCGCTGTTGATTGGCTATACGGGCGGCAAAATGGTGTACGACGTCCGCGGCGGTGTCGTCGGGGCGACGGCGACGATGGGCGTGGTCGTCGGTTCGGAAATCCCGATGTTTTTAGGCGCGATGATCATGGGTCCGCTTGGCGGTTATGTGATCAAAAAGGTAGACGGGCTCTTCCAAGGAAAAGTGAAACAAGGGTTTGAGATGCTCGTCAACAACTTTTCGGCCGGGATCGTCGGCGGCGTGTTGACGCTGCTCGCCTTTAAAGGAGTCGGCCCGGTCATTTCTGTGATCAGTAAAACGTTAGCGGCAGGAGTGGAAAAAATCATTGATTGGCACTTGTTGCCGCTGGCGAACTTGTTCATCGAGCCGGGGAAAGTGCTGTTCTTGAACAATGCGATCAACCATGGAATTTTAAGCCCGCTTGGCGTCGAACAAGCGGCGAAAACCGGGAAATCGATTTTGTTCTTGCTGGAAACGAACCCTGGTCCAGGGTTGGGGATTTTGCTGGCGTATTGGCTGTTTGGCAAGGGGATGGCGAAACAATCGGCGCCGGGGGCAGTCATTATCCACTTCCTTGGCGGGATTCATGAAATTTACTTCCCGTACATTCTCATGCGACCGATTTTGATTTTGGCAGCCATGGCGGGCGGCGTGAGCGGCGTGTTCACGTTTACGGTGCTCCATGCCGGGCTGGTGGCGGTGCCGTCGCCGGGAAGCATTTTCGCCTTGCTGGCGATGACGCCAAAAGGGAATTACTTTGGCGTGCTAGCCGGCGTGTTCGTCGCCGCAGCGGTATCGTTCCTCGTCGCGTCGGTGTTCTTGAAATCGGCGAAACAAAACGAAGAGGAAGAAGACTTGGCCAAGGCGGCAGAAAAAATGCAACAGTTAAAAGGGAAACAAAGCCAAGTGGCGGCCGCGTTGCAGCAACAAGAGGAAGTGGCAGCGGCGGTGGCGGAACAGGCCGTCCCTGCACGGGTCAAAAGAATTGTCTTTGCGTGTGACGCCGGAATGGGCTCGAGCGCGATGGGAGCATCAATTTTGCGCAACAAAGTACAAAAGGCCGGGCTCGATATCGAAGTGACGAATACAGCGATCAACCAGCTTCCGGCCGACGCCGACATCGTCGTCACCCATCAAAACTTGACCGACCGGGCGAAGGCGAAGTTGCCCAATGCGTACCATGTATCGGTCGAAAACTTCTTAAACAGCCCGAAATACGATGAATTGATCGAGCAATTGAAAAAGAACGCGTAAATCGGCATGAGACGCAGGGGAAATGGCGTTCCCCCTGCGTTTTGCTTTGTGATTTCGCGTTTACCTCGACGGCTAGGGGCACTTTCCTCCGCTCCCATCCGCATGGATGTGCCCGACCGCGGTGAACTTCGTCAAACGACGAAAGAGAAAAATACATGCAAAATTAAAATCTGTCAACAATAACAATGACGAAAACGAAACATCTATTCATTGTCAAATCAAGAAAAAAGCCCTTACAATAAGGATGGAAGAGGCAAAGATTTATTTCAAAAATGTCAATAATGCTGTTCCGTGATGGGAGGTGAACGGCGATGTACGTATCGGCACGGGAGCGGAAGTTGCTTGAACGGTTGTTGGCGGACGATAGGGACATAACAGTCGGCGAATTGGCGGAGGAACTGAATGTCAGCGCCCGCACGGTTCATCGTGATTTGCAAGGTTTGGAATCGGTCTTCCGCCGCTATGGGCTTAAGCTCGCGAAAAGAGCAGGAGTCGGCATCCGCCTCGTCGGGGAAGAGGAAAAGAAGCAGGCGCTGGCCGCAGAGCTGTTTCGCCTTTCTCATCATGAATACACCCCCGAAGAGCGGCAGCTCATGATTTTAATTGCGCTGTTGGAAGCCAACGAGCCAGTGAAACTTGTCACATTGGCCCATGACTTGAACGTCACGGTCGCCACTGTCAGCTTGGATTTGGACAAATTGGAACAAACGGTAGAAGCGTACGGGCTTTCGCTCATCCGCAAGCGTGGATACGGGGTGGAGCTTGCCGGTTCGGAATCGGCGAAACGGCGCTTGATGAGCGACTTGTTGTTCCGCCATGTTGATGAACACGAATTTTTGGCATTGATGAAAGAGACGATCCAAAAACGGACGGACGCTCCGCTTGACACCGTGGCGGAGAAGCTGCTCGGGCTTGTGGACAGAAAAAAGCTCGCTGTCATTGAGCAGCAAATCGAGCAAGTGAAAGAAAAGCTTCCGTTTACGATGGCCGACAGTTCGTACATCGCCTTCGTCGTCCATTTGGCGCTCGCCATGGAGCGCATCAAGCGGGGAGAAGCGATCCACTTCGATCCGCGGGATCTGCAGGCGTTGCAAGCGACGAAAGAATATGAGATCGCGCATGAGCTCGCTGAATCGTTAGAAAAAGTCTTTGACGTTGACATCCCTAACGAAGAAGTCGGCTATATGACGATGCACTTGATGGGAGCGAAATGGCGCAGCCGTCAAGGAGCAATGATGGAAGAGCCAAGCTTGGCCGTCGGCATGAAGGCGCAACAACTCATCCGCTTTGTCAGTGATAAGCTCGGCGTTGATTTATCCGCCGACCGTACGTTATACGAAGACCTTGTCGTCCATTTAAAGCCGGCTCTGTATCGCCTCGAACACGGAATGGGGGTCGCCAATCCGCTGCTTGATCCAATCAAACAAGACTATGCGGAGCTGTTCGCCATTGTCGCAGATGGGGCGCGGCAGCTGTTTGGCGGCATTCCGATCCCGGATGAGGAGATTGGCTATTTGGTGCTCCATTTTGCGGCCGCGCTCATGCGGGAGAAAAAAGGCTGGCGGGTGTTAGTCATTTGTTCGAGCGGGCTTGGGACGGCGAAAATTTTAGCGACGAGGCTGAAAAAAGAGATTCCGGACATTGTTTCGCTGGAACAAGCTTCCGCGTTTGAATGGAAAGGAAAAGATGTCAGCGCGTACGATCTCGTCATCTCGACCGTGCCGCTTCCTGAGGAGTATGGGCCGCATATCGTCGTCAGCCCGATGCTGACCGAGGAGGAAGCGCGGAAGATTCGCGAGTGTTTAGAGCGAAAATCGGCCGCTGAAAAGCGGATGAGGAAAGAGTCAACCGCACGGCGAAACAGGCCAGCCATCGACACGATGAAGGCGGTTCGGCGCATCAGCGAGACGATCGTCCACATTTTGGACGGTTTTTCCCTCGAGGTGGTCAAGAGGCGCTCTGTTCATGAAATATTGACGGACGCGTGCCGCCGCCTCGAACGAAGTGGCGTCATTGTCGATGCCGATGTCGTCATCGAGGAGCTGCGGCGCCGCGAGTCGCTTGGCGGGCTTGGCGTCCCTGGCACGACGCTGGCGCTTTACCACGCTCGAAGCTTCGCTGTCCTTCGTCCGTCTCTGACGATGTACCGACTTGATTCGCCGCAAACGGTGGCGGGGATGGACGGGGAGCCGATGGAGATCAACACGGTCGTGTTGCTTCTCGGTCCTGCTGATGCGGATGAAGAGGTGCTTTCAGTATTAAGCCATGTGAGCACGTTGCTCGTAAAGAACGAGCAAAGCGCGGCCACGTTGGCTTATGGCGGCGAAGACGAAGTGTATTCGCTTATTAGCGGCCATTTGGAACAATTTTTCGATGATTATTGGATATCGATGAAGGAGTGACACGGATGTTGACTCATTCGATTTTAAACAAAGAAAACATTATGCTCAATGCGCAACCAAAAACGAAAGAAGAGGCGATCCGCCTCGCCGGCGAGGTGTTGGTCAAGCAAGGATATGTCGCCCCGGCATATGTTGATGCGATGCTTGAACGGGAAGAACTGACATCAACGTATATCGGCAACAACGTCGCCATTCCGCACGGAACGGAAGCGGCAAAAGCGCTCGTGAAACAGTCCGGCATTTCGATCGTGCAAGTTCCGGACGGCGTCGATTTTGGAGGCGGCAACATGGCCACGATCGTCATCGGCATTGCCGGCAAAGACGGGGAACATTTGGATATTCTTTCGAAACTCGCACTCGTCTGCGCCGAAGCAGACAATGTGGCCGCCATGGCGAACGCCAAAACGGCCGAGGAAATTCTTGCGCTGCTCCATGAGGTGAACGGCTGATGAGGGCCGTCCACTTTGGCGCCGGCAACATCGGCCGCGGCTTTATCGGCAGCCTGCTGGCGGCGTCGGGATATGACGTCGTGTTCGTTGATGTCAATGAACAAATCGTCCGTTTGCTGAAGGAGCGGGGGGAGTATCGCGTCATTGTTGCCGGCGAGCGGCGCGAAGAACAATGGGTGCGCGGCGTTTCGGCCCTGAACAGCCAAACGGAGCGGGAAGCGGTCATCGAGGCGATCGCAGACGCTGATTTGGTGACGACCGCGGTCGGCCCGCACATTTTGCCGGCTATTGCGCCAGTCATCGCCGCTGGGCTTGAGCGGCGCTTCACGGTTCATCAGAAGCCGCTTCACGTCATTGCCTGTGAAAACATGATCGGCGGCACGGAAACGCTGAAAACGCACGTCTTTGCCCATCTTTCCACGGCTGGGCAGCAGCTGGCAGATGAAAAAGTTGGTTTTCTCAACTGCGCGGTCGACCGCATCGTGCCGAATCAGACGAATGACGATCCACTCGCTGTCACGGTGGAACCGTTTTTCGAATGGACGATTGAAACGCGAAACGTCATCGGCACTGTTCCGCCGATTCAAGGGGCTCATTTTGTCGCTGACTTAGAGCCGTATATCGAGCGCAAATTGTTTACGGTCAATACCGGCCATGCGTTGGCCGCTTACTTAGGGTATCTGCGAAACTACAAAACCGTCCAGGAAGCGATGAACGATGAAGGTATTCGATTGAATGTCGAGCAAGCGCTCAGTGAGTCGGGAGCCGTCTTATTGAAAAAGCACGGATGGCATGAGGAAGAGCACCGTTCCTATATCAAAACGACGATCGGGCGTTTCACCAACCCGTCCCTTTCCGACGATATCGTCCGCGTCGCCCGTTCGCCGATCCGCAAGCTCGGGCCGAACGACCGGCTCATCGCTCCGGCGACGCAATACTGCACACTATTTGGCAACGTTCCTGCTGGTCTCGCCAAAGGAATTGCCGCGCTGTTGCGCTTTGATGATGCGAGCGATGCAGAAGCCGCCGCTCTGCAACAAACGATCGCACACCACGGAATCGAAGGAGCGCTTCGGCAATACGCGGGGCTTGAGAGTGCGCACCCGCTTGTGGCCGCGGTGAGGGAAGAGTACGGGAGAATGGAGAAAAACAAAAGCTGACCGCCTTTCAAATGTCGTCGACCTCCAATCGTGCAAAAACCCCGGGGGATCGACGACAATATTTTTTTTGCGTCAAAATCCTACAACCAACACGGCTCAACAGTATTGACAGAATTTTTGAAACGTGATATTCTGAAAACAGTCAAAAGGGGAAAAGCTTGATTTTATGCGAATGGTTTGGGTTTTTATCGTACCTATGAGGGATTGAAACAAAGCTGACTATTTCATTTCCATCCACATCAACGCGTTTTTATCGTACCTATGAGGGATTGAAACAAACGAAGGCCGTTCTTCCGTGATCCGCTCGAGAACGTTTTTATCGTACCTATGAGGGATTGAAACCTGCTCTTCTCAATAATTCACTTGCGGCACTCATCAGTTTTTATCGTACCTATGAGGGATTGAAACTATAACAGGAATCATTGCTTCTTTTCCGAAATACCCGTTTTTATCGTACCTATGAGGGATTGAAACATTTTTCGGAAGGCATGATACGCCGCGGGTATGCGGGTTTTTATCGTACCTATGAGGGATTGAAACTAATGTTTCGAAGGTGCGTTGGGGAAGTTCTGAAATTGTTTTTATCGTACCTATGAGGGATTGAAACCATTTGCCAGGCAAAAGCAGCGCTCACTGTCACCAGTTTTTATCGTACCTATGAGGGATTGAAACAGGCGGTAATCGCAAGCCCGATCGGACCAGTCATCGCGTTTTTATCGTACCTATGAGGGATTGAAACCGAAAAAATACCAAGAAATGTTATTTGCTGAGGATCAGTTTTTATCGTACCTATGAGGGATTGAAACCAGCAAAATCAAGCAGCTTGAACGAGACATCGAGCGGCGTTTTTATCGTACCTATGAGGGATTGAAACCAGCTTATGTGCGGCGTTAGGAATCGCGGCGGAGGTTTTTATCGTACCTATGAGGGATTGAAACTTCCTTTTTTCCCGTAAAACCTGTTGCCGCTTTTTCGTTTTTATCGTACCTATGAGGGATTGAAACTGTTTCCGAGTGCATTATGGATTGGTGCCAAACCCGTTTTTATCGTACCTATGAGGGATTGAAACTCAAGTCAATACGTCACGATTGTGGTGGATGATCGTTTTTATCGTACCTATGAGGGATTGAAACAAAAATGTTTTTTGCCATATCAATCGCCAACTTCATTGAGTTTTTATCGTACCTATGAGGGATTGAAACGACGACGAGTTCCGCAAACGAGATGTGGAACTTGTGTTTTTATCGTACCTATGAGGGATTGAAACGACGACGAGTTCCGCAAACGAGATGTGGAACTTGTGTTTTTATCGTACCTATGAGGGATTGAAACGCAATATCGCTAGCATTGAAGTCACCTTCTCCGACGTTTTTATCGTACCTATGAGGGATTGAAACATTGCTGCCCAACAAGCACGAACCGGTTGCCATTCGTTTTTATCGTACCTATGAGGGATTGAAACGTAACAGTTTCGCCGTTTTCTCCGGCAAGTCGGCTTCCGTTTTTATCGTACCTATGAGGGATTGAAACCAACAAATCGCCTACGGTCACGTCATCGGTCTTGAGTTTTTATCGTACCTATGAGGGATTGAAACCCTAATGTCCGATAACAGCCTACCAATCCCAATCCGTCAGTTTTTATCGTACCTATGAGGGATTGAAACACGACGATCATTCAGGATTTGAAGCAAACCGCAAAAGAGTTTTTATCGTACCTATGAGGGATTGAAACAGTTGTGAATATGCGTCAAGGCCATTCCTGTGCATGGAGTGAATCCTTTGACACATAGTACGATGACTGGCTTTTCATAGAAGAAGAAACAAGAATGCTTCTTCTTTACGCCAAAATAAAGGTTTTTATCGTACCTATGAGGGATTGAAACATCTGTTCAACAGTTAAATCACGTGGTACAGGAATACGTTTTTATCGTACCTGTGGGGGACTGAAGCGCTATACAGTACGGTACAACTTTTTCTGTCCCCGATGCAGGATTTTCACCCCCTGCTTGCGAATGGATAGAATTGAACACGTTCAAAGAGGGGTGATGGAATGGCTATTGACCACGACCGGTTGTTTAAAGAACTGATCCAAACGTTCTTCGAAGAGTTTCTTCTCCTCTTTTTTCCCGACATGCATGAACACATTGATTTCAGCCATTTGTCCTTTCTGTCCGAAGAACTGTTTACCGATGTCACGGCAGGTGAAAAATACCGCGTCGATCTATTAGTCGAGACGAAGCTGAAAGGGGAGGATGGGCTGATCATCGTTCATGTGGAGAATCAAAGCTACGTGCAACCATCGTTTCCAGAGCGCATGTTTATCTATTTCAGCCGTTTGTTTGAAAAATACCGCACCCGCATCGTTCCGATCGCTGTCTTCAGCCATGACACCCTCCGCGAAGAACCGTCCGTGTTCTCAATCGAGTTTCCCTTTGGCGACGTGCTGCAGTTTCGCTTTTTCCCGGTGGAGTTGCGCAAGAAACATTGGAGAGACTATATCCGGCATGACAATCCGATTGCGGCTGCCCTCCTTGGCAAAATGGGGTATACTGAAAGTGAGAAAATTGAGTTGAAAAAAGAGTTTTTGCGCATGTTGGTGCGATTGGAGCTGGATGAAGCGAGGCAACGGCTCTTGTTGGGCTTTTTTGAAACGTATGTGAAGCTGTCGGAGGAGGAAGAGCAACAACTGCAAAGAGAGGTGAAGGAGATGGAAACGACAGAAAAAGAGAAAATGTTGGAGCTGATCATTTCCTATGAGCAAAGGGGAAGAAAACAGGGGTTGGAAGAAGGAATTAAACGCGGGATTGAACAAGGGATCAAACAGGGAATGAAACAAGGAATGAAGCAAGGAATGAAGCAAGGAATGAAACAACTGATCCGCAACATGGCGCGCAAAGGAATGAAGGTGGAAGATATTGCTCGGTTGGTGGATCTTCCAGAGCAAGATGTTCGGGAATTGCTTGAAGAGCAGGGAAATTAAACACAAGAGGCGGCTATCTAACGAGGACGGTTGGCGGCGACAAAAGAGGCAGATGAAATCATTGATTCGTAAGTGATAGATTGTAAAAAAACGGATGATTGTCCTGTCACATAAAATATGTACTGTACCAAAGTTTTATCTTAATTAGGCGA
>NZ_JHUS01000042.1:0-12909 GCF_000691465.1 Geobacillus sp. CAMR5420 | reverse complement strand
TTAAGTGGGGGTAGTTCACGTACCGTCTGCTTTGAAGGCTGGCGGTCTTTTTTTGCTTTGAGACTCCAGCGTTCCGCTAGGTGCTTGATATCAGGTCTGATTATACCTCCATGAACAAAATGCACAAAATTCATTTTATTTTCAAAAACTTCACGCTCATCCCGCGGCATGGTAAGGTTGTGATTGAAAACGTTATCAAAAAACAAGGGGGCAAGGGAGAAATGAAGAAAACGAAATGGTGGGGATTGCTCGCCGCAGGGATGATGACACTGGCTTTGGCGGCCTGTGGGGGCAATGAATCGGCGGGGTCGAAATCATCCGGTTCGAACTCTGGCTCATCGGCCTCAAACTATCCGACGAAGCCGATTACGATTGTTGCTCCGTCTGGGGCGGGCGGCGGTTGGGATTTAACGGCCCGCGCGATTACGAAGGTGTTGGATGAGACGGGGCTCGTCAAACAGACCATGACGGTTGAAAACAAACCAGGCGGCGGCGGGGCGGTCTTTATGGCCGAATACGCCACCCAAGATGTGAAAAACGATTACAAACTATTTGTCAACTCCCCGCCAATTATTATCAACAACTTGAAAAAAGAAGGGAACAGCCCGTTTGGCTACAAAGACACGACACCGCTCGCCCAGTTGACGAAGGACTTTGGCGCGATTGTTGTGAAGGCGGATTCGAAATTTCAAACGTTAACCGACTTGCTTAATACCATTAAACAAGATCCGAAATCGGTCACGGTAGCCGGGGGATCGGCGCCAGGTTCGATGGATCATTTAGTCGCGATTTTGCCGATCTATAAGTCGGGCATCGATCCGAAATCAGTCAAGTATGTTTCGTACGATGGCGGCGGGGAAGCGATGGCTGCGCTGCTTGGCGGCAATGCCGATGTGATTGCAACGGATGCCTCTTCTGTTGGCGAATATCTCAAAGCCGGCAAAGTGCGGGTGTTGGCGGTTTCCGCTCCAGAACGCCTCGGCGGAGTGCTGAAAGACGTGCCGACGTTGAAAGAGCTTGGCATTGATGCGGAATTTACGATTTGGCGCGGGGTTTTTGGGCCGAAGCAAATGTCCCGAGAGGCAAAAGCGTTTTGGGAAGAAACATTGAAAAAGTTGTCTGAACACGAGAAGTGGAAAGAAGAACTGCAAAAACAAGGCTGGGCGGCGGAATATCGCAATTCGGACGAATTTACGAAGTTTTTGCAAGAGCAGGAGCAGCAAATCGGCGACCTTCTGAAGTCGCTTGGCATGCATAAATGAAGCAAGGGGGAAGAACATTCTTCCCCTTTTTTGTAAAGAACAGGAGGAAGAACCATGAACAAAACGGCTGATCGTATCGCGGCGGTGGCATTCTTGGCGGTTGGTTCCTTGTTTATGGCGGAAAGCTTGCGCCTATCGAAAAGCGCCTACGGCAGTGCGGTAGGACCGAACGTATTTCCGTTTTTGCTTGGACTTGTTCTGGCATTATTAAGCATCAAGCTGTTGTTTGAAACGAGAGGCTATAAGGATTATAAGGATTCAGTGGGAGAGAAGCCGCCGCGGCAGTACAAAAAGTTTCTCATCATTTTCATTGCTGCTGTTTTCTATGCGACGTTGCTTGAAACGGTTGGGTATGTAATCACGACGTTTCTGTTTCTTGTTATCGGCTTTCAAACGATGGAAAGAGGGGCGCTATGGAAGTCGATCGCCATTGCGGCTGGCTTTTCGCTTGGCGTATATGGCCTTTATGTGAAGCTGCTGCAAGGAACATTGCCAAGCTGGCCGATTTGGTTCCAATGAAGGGAGGGGCATCATGAGCACACTATCGTTTTTGCTTGACGGATTTCAGACAGCGCTTCAGCCGCATAACTTGCTGTTTGCCTTTATCGGGGTGTTGATCGGCACAGCGGTCGGTGTGCTTCCTGGGATTGGCCCGATGAGCGGGGTGGCGTTGCTTATTCCGGTGACGGCGTCGATGACGTCCGGCCTTAGTTCGGAACAGGCGGCAGCCAGTTCGATTATTTTGCTCGCCGGCGTGTATTACGGGGCGATGTATGGCGGTTCGACGACATCGATTTTGTTAAATACGCCTGGGGAATCGTCATCGGTTGTCACAACGCTGGACGGCTATCAAATGGCCCGGCAAGGAAGGGCGGGGGCGGCGCTTGCCATTGCCGCGATCGGTTCCTTTGTCGCCGGAATTGTTTCGCTAATCGGCCTCGTCTTATTGGCCCAACCGTTGTCGAATGTGGCGCTGAAGTTCGGCCCGGCTGAATATTTTTCGCTCATGCTGCTCGGGTTGGCGGCGGTGAGCGGACTGGCTGGCAAATCGATGACGAAAGCATGGATCATGACAGTGTTCGGCTTGTTGCTTTCCACGATTGGGCTCGACAATGTTTCCGGCGTGGCTCGCTTTACGTACGACATTTCCTATTTATATGGAGGTCTCGAGTTTTTAACCGTAGCGGTCGGGCTATTTGCGTTAGGAGAGGTATTCAAGTCCATTCTCCATCATGAGACGAACGACGGGGACATCGCCAAAATCGGGCGCGTGTTGCCGACGAAAGCGGATTTGAAAGAAAGCGCGGGGCCGATCGCCCGTGGGTCGCTGCTCGGTTTTTTCATCGGGGTGCTGCCGGGAGCCGGAGCCACGTTGGCATCGTTTTTCTCCTATATTCTTGAAAAGAAAGTGAGCAAACATCCGGAAAAGTTCGGGCAAGGGACGATCGCCGGTGTGGCGGCGCCGGAGTCGGCGAACAACGGGGCTTCTGGGGGCGCGATGATTCCGCTTTTGACGCTGGGCATTCCTGGTTCAGGGACGACAGCGATCCTCATGGGTGCACTCA
The DNA here is from genome assembly GCF_000691465.1 of Geobacillus sp. CAMR5420. NCBI lineage: Bacteria > Bacillati > Bacillota > Bacilli > Caryophanales > Anoxybacillaceae > Geobacillus > Geobacillus sp. CAMR5420. The sequence continues at coordinate 10,082 of NZ_JHUS01000042.1, read as the reverse complement.
TTATGTACAACGTCCAGCCAGGTCCACTGTTGTTCGATGAGCATCCAGCTGTCGCCTGGGGATTGATCGCCAGCATGTTTATCGGCAACGTCATGTTGCTCATTCTCAACATGCCGCTCGTCAAAGTGTTCGCGAAAATTATCCAGACGCCGACGAAATATTTGTTGCCGCTTATTATTGCCATTTCCGTGTTCGGTGTGTATGCGGTGCAAGTGACGACGTTTGATGTGTTCCTGTTGCTGGCGTTTGGTCTGCTTGGCTACTGGCTTGCAGAGCACGACTATCCATTGGCACCGCTTGTGTTGGGGCTTGTTCTCGGGCCGATGATCGAAAACAATATGCGCCGGGCGTTGACGGCATCAAACGGGGACTATCTCGTTTTCTTTGAAAAGCCGATTTCGCTCGTCTTGTTGGTCATTGCCTTTTTATGGATTGCCGTGCCGTTTGTCATGAAACTAAGAGGAAAATCGGTCGTCATCAACGAAGATATGTAATAATAGAAAGAAAGACGTTCCGCCTAACAGGCGGACTGTCTTTCTTTATTTGCTGTTTGGGGAGCGAGCCCTATGAAGCTTCAGACACGGTTAATGGTCATTATTTGTTCATTGTTGCTGCTGGTGATCGTGGTTTTAACGTTTTTGTTTCAGCATATGTTTGCGACGACGCTCAAACAACAAATTGGCATGCGAGCGCTAAATGTGGCCGAGACGGTCGCGTCGACTCCGCTCGTGCGCGAGGCGTTCCGCGACCCGAATCCGTCAGTGCGCTTGCAGCCGTTTGCCGAACATATTCGCCGAAAGACAGGGGCGGAGTACGTAGTGATTGGCAACCGTAAGGGAATCCGCTACGCTCACCCACTGCCAGATCGGATTGGAAAGCATATGGTAGGGGGCGACAACGGCGAAGTGCTGAAAGGCAAAGCGATTATTTCCGAGGCGGTCGGTTCGCTTGGTCCGGCGATCCGGGGAAAAGCGCCGATTTTTGATGAAAACGGACATGTGATCGGCATTGTTTCGGTTGGTTTTTTGCTAGAGGATATTCAGCGTACAGTATGGTCGTATCGTATGAAGATGTTTCTCTTCTCCGTTTTTGCCCTCTTTCTCGGAGCGGTGGGTGCAATGGCGATCACCAGCACGGTGAAAAAATCGATTCATGGTCTTGAACCGGAAGAAATCGGTTTGCTCTACCAAGAAAAGCAGGCGATTTTAGAAGCGATTCGCGAAGGAATTGTGGCCATCAATCAAGAGGGAACGATTACAATGGTCAATCAAACCGCGTTGAAGTTGCTTGGGTATGAGAAGGAGCACAGTGTATTGGGAATGCCCATTTTGCGGCTCATTCCCCATTCTCGCTTGCCCGAAGTGATCCGAACAGGGCGGGCGGAATACGATGATGAGATGGTTTTAGGGAGAGAGACCGTCATTGCGAACCGAATTCCGATCAAAGACAAGCAAGGGCGCGTCATTGGAGCGGTATCGACGTTTCGCAACAAATCGGAGCTGTATCGCCTCACAAAAGAGCTGTCCCAGCTCCGGGTGTACGCGGATGCGCTGCGGGCGCAAACACATGAATTTTCCAATAAGCTGTATTTGATCTCTGGGTTGATTCAACTTGAGTCGTATGAAGAAGCGCTTGAGCTTATTACGAAAGAAACGAACTTACAACAAAATATCATTCGTTTTGTCATGAAAGAAATCCCGGATCCGATCATCGGCGGGCTGCTGATTGGCAAGTTCAACCGCGCCCATGAGCTGAAAATCACCTTTGAAATTGATCGGGAAAGCAGTTTTCGCGATGTGCCGCCATGGATCGATCGCGACCATTTGGTGACGATTATCGGGAATTTGTTGGATAACGCCATGGAAGCGGTCCTCCACAACGGAAAAGAAGAGAAACGAGTGACCATTTTTTTGACCGACCTCGGCGATGACTTGATTATTGAGGTCGAGGATAACGGATTAGGCGTTGATCCGGATGTGGCGGAACGGATATACGACCGCGGCTTTTCGACCAAAGCCAACGGCCTCCGTGGGTATGGGCTTGATCTTGTCAAGAAGGCGCTGGCGATGCTTGGTGGGCAAATCACCTACCAGTCGAAACAAGGAGAGGGAACGGTGTTTACCGTCATTATTCCGAAGCGGTCGGGCCGTGCCAACCCATGCTGAAAGAAAGCATTTCCCATAAAAGGCCTCTACACCTTTATGCATCAATATTTCGGAGGGAGGGAAGCAGGGGGGATGATTCGTGTACTTATTATTGAAGACGACCGCCGCATCGCTGAAATTAATCGGCGCTTTGTCGAGAAAGTGAATGGGTATGAAGTGGTCGGCATTGCCACGAACGCCGAAGAGGCAAGGGAATTGACAGAGGTGCTGCAACCCGACGTGTTGTTGCTTGATGTCTATTTTCCGGATATGAACGGCCTCTCTTTTTTAAAATGGGTTCGGGAACGCTTTTCCAATATCGATATTATTATGATCACAGCAGCACGAGAAGTGGATGCCTTGAAACAAGCGCTGCATGGCGGGGTGTTTGATTATATTATCAAGCCGATTATGTTTGATCGATTTGCCGAAACCTTGCATAGATATAAAGAATATTATGATAAAATGCAGCAGTGGATGAAAGAAAAAGAGTGGATCGATCAAGAGGATGTCGACAAACTGATCGGGCGGGAGGCCCCGGTTAGGGATCAGCCTATGCTTCCAAAAGGCATCCAACCGCTAACCCTTGAAAAAGTGCTGATGGTTGTGAAACGGTGTCAAGATGGTGTGACGGCGGAAGAAGTGGGACGGCAAATTGGCACAAGCCGGACGACCGCCCGTCGATATTTAGAATACCTTGTCTCCACGGGACAAGTGCTAGCCGATATTGTCTATGGATCGGTCGGACGTCCAGAGCGGATTTATCGAAAAAAAGTGTAAAAGGCGGGATGTCTGAACAACGTTATACAAGGAACATCGAGCCGACATATGCACAAAGAAAGCGGGGGAAACGTCTTGGCTGTTTTTAGCGGAATTGTATTGCAAGTGATGGTTCCTATGCTGTTGATTGTCGGCTTGGGGGCAGGGTTTCACCGTTTCTTTCGTCTTGACCTCAATACATTATCCAAATTGAACATGTATGTCCTGCTGCCGGCAGTCGCATTCATCAACGTGTACGACAGTGAGTTGAATGGAAAGGTGTTAGCGGCTATCTTAGGGTTTCTTCTGTTGCAAAACGGCGGGCTGATGGTTTTGAGTAGGATCATGGCGAAACTATTCAAACTGGAGCGAAGTATGGCAGCGGTGTTTCAAAATACGGTTGTGCTGAACAATTCTGGCAACTTCGGCATTCCTGTCAGCCAGCTGGTGTTTCACCAACATCCGCTCGGGGCGACGATTCAAATCATCGTGACCATTTTTCAAAACTTCTTGACCAATACATATGGAGTGTATCAGTTCGTGTCAGGAAACGGGAAAAGTGGGAAATGGGCTGCTGAGATATGGAAAAATCCCGTTCTTCACGCGCTGTTGTTCGGTGTGGTCTGCCGATGGCTTCACGTCCCAATCCCATCATTTTTATGGACGCCGCTTCAGCGGGTTGCCGACGCGTTTTTAGCCATCGCCCTCTTTACGTTGGGAGCGCAAATCGCCTACGCCCGTTTTAACGCCTTGCCGCCGCTTGTGTATGCAAGTGTGTTTGGGCGTCTCGTTTTGTCGCCGCTGTTGGCTGCGTCTTTGATCTTTCTATTAGGAATTGATGGAGTGACGGCTCAGGCGTTGCTCATTGCTAGTTCCTATCCGTGCTCGCGCAATACGGCGCTGTATGCACTCGAGTATGACTGCCACCCAGATTACGCCGCCCAGGCGGTGTTGGTGTCGACTTTGTTGAGCGCCATTACCGTTACAGGCGTTGTGTATGCGGCCCGGCTGTTGTTTCCGATCGCTGGATGAAAACGAGGGCAAGCTGTCGTCGACTCCCAATCATGCAAAAATCATGGGGGGATCGACGACAATGTGCTTTCGTGTCAAAACCCTACAGCTTACATTGCAGGTTCAGTTAGAAACAGCTACCATACTTTAATGGCAGGTGCAAGTACATCTTTTGGTGATGAACCAATATCGGCTCTTCACCACAAGTTGTACTTGAGATTTTAAGATAGGTATGCATAGGAAAAATAGAGGGTGCAAAAAATGCGAATGTTCCTGTATGGTAAAGGTGACCAAACCAACCCATTGGAGGAACATTCGCATGTATTCTCCGTTTATCAAAGAACTCATCGATTGACCAGACGTTTTGATTCAAAAGGTGCGAAAACGAAGAAGAACATTGGATTTTCGAACTTTCTCTGACGCTTTAGGATTTCAATCCAAAACTATTGTAAACCGCTTTCATTTGGTTTATAATAAAGCTAAACCGGTTTATGAAAACGCTTTTGAACTAAATCGATTTAGTGTAAGAGAGGGATCCCGATTGAAAAAAGTAACGATGGCTGATGTCGCGAAATTGGCCAACGTTTCGAAAAGCACGGTCTCGCAATACTTGAACAAACGCTATGAATATATGAGCGAGGAAACAAGAAAGCGCATCGCTCAAGCGATTGAGGAACTTGGCTATCAGCCAAACGTCATCGCCCGCAGCTTAAAGCAAAAGACGACAGCGACCATTGGCGTGATTGTGTTCAACATGCTTCATATGTTGACGACGCAAGTGCTGCACGCCATTGAAGAGGAATGCCAAAAGCGCGGGTTTCAAGTCATTGTCTGCAACTCCGGCGATGATCCGGAAAAGGAGAAAAAATATGTTGACATGTTGCTGGCGAAACAAGTGGACGGGCTGATCGTGTTTCCGACAGGGAAAAATGAAGAGGTCTACCGCCGCCTTGTCGAGGAGCGCTTTCCGCTTGTGTTTGTCGACCGGATGGTGCCGGGGGTGGAGGCGGACAGCGTGCTGCTTGATAATGCAGGTGCAGCGGAAATGGCGGTTCAGTATTTCGCTTCCTATGGCTACGACCGGATTGCCATTGTCACCCCGCCGCTTGTCCCTTACAACGTGCCGCGGATGGAACGATTTGAAGGGTTTCGGGCGGCCATGGAGAAAAGGGGATTTGAAGTCGGCGATCAAAACGTCATCGCCGCTGAACCTGCCGCGCTGCCTGGGGAGCTGAAGAAGCGGTTCATGGAATCGGAGCGGCCAAACGCCTTGTTTGCGATTAACGACTTGACGTTAATGGGCGTTTTGCGGTTTGTGAAGGAGACGGGCATCCGTATGCCGGATGAACTGGCGATCATCAATATTGACGATGTGCCGTTTGCCGATATTTATACACCGGCGTTGACGACGATCGCCCAGCCAACGTTTGCGATGGGAAAAAAAGCGGCGGAGCGTGTGTTTGAACAAATGGATTCGAATCATGCCGACAGCCCGCGCGTGTTTCGTTTCTCCCCGGTGTTGATGGAAAGGACAGCGATCAGACGGGAGAAGGCATGAGGAAGGGAGGAGAAACGATGGCGATTCATGGGGACGTCGTCATTGGGATTGATATTGGAACGACAAGTACGAAAGCGGTCGTGTTTGACGAGCAGGGGAGGGTGCTGGCCTCTCATGCGATCGACTATCCGATCATCCAGCCGCACCCGGGGTTTGCGGAGCAGGATCCGGAAGAGCTGTTTGCCGCGGTCATTCAAGCGGTCGGAGCGGTGACGATCCGCCACGGCATCCGCCCAGAGCAGGTGAAAGCGATGGGCTTGAGCGCGGCGATGCACTCGATCATGGCGCTTGACGGATCCGGGCGGCCGCTTACCCGCCTCATGATCTGGGCTGACAACCGAAGCGTCGCCCAAGCGGAGCGGCTGTTGAAAGAACAGAACGGGCTTGATATTTATCGGCGGACGGGGACACCGATCCACCCGATGTCGCCGCTATCGAAATTGCTTTGGCTCAAGGAGGAGCAGCCGAACGTATTTCAGCAAACGCACCGGTTTGTGTCGGTGAAAGACTATGTGCTATATCGTCTGTACGGTGATTACGTCGCTGACCATTCGATGGCATCGGCGACTGGTTTATTCCGGTTGGACACGCTCGATTGGGACGAGGAGGCGCTCGCCCTTGTCGGCATCCGCCGCGACCAGCTGCCGCGGCTCGTTCCCGCCACTCATGTCATGACCGGGATGAAAAGAGAATGGGCGGAAAAAATGGGAGTCGCTCCGGATGTGCCTGTTGTCGTCGGAGCAAGCGACGGCGTGCTCGCCAATGTCGGTGTCGGCGCGGTGCTTCCGGGGGAAGCAGCGATTACAATCGGGACGAGCGGGGCGGTGCGGACGATTGCGGCAAAACCGACGACCGATGAAAAAGGGCGGACGTTTTGTTATGCGTTGACGCCCGGCTATTGGGTCGTCGGCGGACCGACGAACAACGGCGGCATTTTGCTTCGCTGGCTGCGCGACGAGTTCGGCGCCCACGAGCGGGAAGTGGCGAAAAAGCTCGGCATCGATCCGTATGACTTGTTGACGAAATACGCGGAACGCGTCCCGCCGGGGGCGGAAGGGCTTGTGTTTTTGCCGTTTTTGTCGGGCGAGCGGGCGCCGTACTGGAATGCGAACGCGCGTGGGACGTTTTTTGGCCTTGGCCTTCATCATAAGCGCGAGCATTTCATCCGCGCTGTCATGGAAGGCGTCTGCTTCAGCATCCTATCCGTCGCCTTGGCCATTCGCGATGCAACCGGGCCGATGTCAGAAATCCGCGTCTCGGGCGGATTTGCCAAATCGCCGTTTTGGCGGCAAATGCTTGCCGATATGCTCGGCAAACCGCTCATCGTGCCGCAGACGCACGAGGCGTCGGCGCTGGGGGCGGCTGCGGTGGCGCTTTACGCGTTAGGCGAGCTGCCGTCGCTGGAAACGGTGAAAACGTGGATCGACACAACGGCCCGCCATGAGCCGAAGGAAGAACATACGCTCATTTACGCTGAACTGTTTGATTTGTATGCCCGCTTGTATGAGCGATTGAAAGAGGAATTTGACATCATCGCTGCGTTTCAGCGGCGGAGTGGGTAAAGGGAGGAAGACTAAATCGATTTAGCTGGCTATGATCGGGCGCTAAATCGATTTAGCTCTTTCCTTCAAAGATCTGAAAACGTTTGCTTTGTTCACTAAATCGATTTATCTCAAAGATAAAGGGGGAGCTTGTGATGGAAATCGCCATTGTTGTTGCTGCTATTATCGTGTTATTATTGCTCATTACTATGGCGAAAATGCATCCGTTTGTCGCACTCATTTTAGTGTCCGTCGGCGTCGGACTGGCGATGGGCATGCCGCTTATCGCGCCGTCTCCGGAAACGCCGGGCATCATTGACTCGATCAAGGCGGGGCTTGGCAACACGCTCGGCTTTTTGGCGATCGTCTTGGCGCTCGGGACGATGCTCGGCAAAATGATGGCCGAATCGGGCGGCGCTGAGCGCATTGCGAAAACGTTGATCGACCGCTTTGGCCAAAAACGCGTCCACTGGGCAATGATGGTCGTCGCGTTTTTAGTTGGGATTCCAGTCTTTTTCCAAGTGGGGTTTGTATTGCTCATTCCGCTCGTCTTTACGATCGCGATGGAAACGGGCATTTCACTTGTGACGATCGGCATTCCGCTTGTCGCTGGTTTGTCTGTCGTGCATGGGCTTGTCCCGCCGCACCCAGCCGCGATGGCGGCAGTCGGCATTTTTAAGGCGGATGTCGGAAAAACGATTCTTTACTCGATCATCGTCGGCTTGCCGACCGCCATTATTGCCGGTCCGCTGTATGGCAAATGGATCGGTTCGCGCCTGCACAAAACAGTGCCGGCGGAGATTGCCGAACAGCTTGTGCAGCATAAAGAAGCACGTGAGCTTCCTGGCTTTGGCAATACGCTGTTCACGATTTTGCTTCCGGTCATTTTGATGTTGATTGCCTCTGTGGCAAACGTGACGCTTGATCAAAAGTCAGAAGCGGCGAAAGTGTTGCGCTTTATCGGCGACCCGATTGTTGCGCTCTTGATCGCGACGGTTTATTCGTTCTTCAGCTTAGGCTACGCCCGCGGCTTCAACCGCGACGCTGTCTTGAAATTTGCCAACGACTGCCTCGGCCCGGTCGCGAACATCCTGCTTGTCATCGGGGCGGGCGGCGCATTCAACAAAGTGCTGCTTGATTCCGGCATCGGCGAACAAATCGCGGAAGTGGCGAAACACTCGCACTTCTCTCCGCTCCTGTTAGGCTGGGGCATTGCGGCGCTCATTCGCGTAGCGACGGGATCGGCGACCGTCTCGATGATGACCGCTGCCGGCATCGTTGCCCCCATCGCGGCTACCATGCCGGGAACGAATATGGAACTGCTTGTCTTGGCGACCGGCGCGGGTTCGTTGATCTTGTCGCACGTCAATGACTCCGGCTTCTGGATGATCAAAGAATATTTCGGCATGACGGTGAAAGAAACGCTCATGACATGGACAGTCATGGAAACGATTATTTCGGTGGTGGCGTTTGTCTTCATTTTGTTATTGAATATGGTTCTCTAGCCTTTTCCAGGCAAGACGCTCGTTTTTAGAAGAACGGGCGTCTTATTTTTATATGTCCTTTTGTTATATTTTATATTATAATTATGTAATAAAAAATGACATAAGGAGTGACGCCTGTTGATTTTTGCGAGACGTGCGGAACGAAAAATAAAGCGCGAACTGGATCAGCCTCGACGTGAGGAAACGCAGGGAGGACCGCAACAAATTGCAAGGCAAATTGTTGTGGCGGTTGATCAGCTCAAAGCAGCGATGGAACAGATGAAGATGGCGGCACTTTCGCTGAATGACATTTCCGATTCAAGCCGGAATAGTGCGGCAGAGCTGATGGACCATAGCGAGAAAACGGTGGAGTATACGGAAAAAGTGGCGAACAAAATGCGAACAATCGAGGAGGCGGCTAGGGAAATCGCTGCATCTTCGCGTGATATGTATGCGAGCAGCCAGCAGTTTTCCGAACATTGGCTGCATTCATGGAATTCATTGGAGACGTTGCAAAAAGAAATTCGAACACTGCGCTCCCACCATGAAACGTTATTGGAACAAATGGACCATCTCGTTCATCATTCGCGACGCATCAATGAAATTATATCAGCGATCGGCGAGATTTCGCAGAAAACGAAAATTTTGTCGCTCAATGCCAATATTGAGGCGGCTCGTGCGGGAGAACATGGGCGCGGGTTTGCGGTCGTCGCGCGCGAAATCGGCATGCTGGCGAGCCAAACGTCCGAAGCCGTCCAGCAAACGCAAGACATTTTGTCGCTCATTCAACGCGAAATCGCAGCGACGACCGATATCGTTCGCGAAGAAACAAAGCAAATCGATGTCGAAGAAAAAGAGATGGAAGCGATTATGGCGTTCCTTCATTCGTTGCAGCGGCAGCTGAATGATATGACGGACCTCGTCTCCTCTTCTGTCCAGTCGGCGTCTGGACAGTCGGACAGCGTGAAAGAAATCGCCGGCCTGCTTGAAGAAATCGTGCAATTGAGCCGGGAAAATCAACGGTTTGTCGAGCGAGTGACTGCGGATATGAACGAACAGCACGAGAGCGTCGGACAGATTTTACGCATTAACGAAGCGTTGCAAAAGACAGCGGAGGAGCTGCAACAAACGGTCGGGCGTGATTGGATGAGGGAAACGATTTCTGTAGATGATGCGGTGGTGAAAAACACGATTCATAAATTATCGGCTTTGCTTCAGTCAGCTCCGTTGGAACAAATGGATGAGGCCATGCACCGACGAGTATTGGACCGATTTTTATCCGAGAACGGAGAAATTGAGGCCGTCTGGTCGAATCGTCTTGATGGGGCGTTTGTCTATTCGAACCCGCCAGCCGGATTGGTCAACGCCAAAGTCCGGTCGTGGTTTCAGGAAGCCAGCGGAGGAACAGTGTACGTTTCCGATCCGTATGTATCGGCATTGACGAAACATCTTTGCGTCACGGTGTCCGCTCCCATTACGGATCATAACGGTCAAATTGTCGGAGTCATCGGAGCGGATTTGGCGCTTTCGAAATGAAAGACGCCCCAAAAAGGCGCATGTGTGCCTGATATTATCCCTCTAGTGT